>JBKJSJ010000102.1:0-5105 GCA_046595965.1 Ferruginibacter sp. | reverse complement strand
CCTTCGGGGCTAAATATATTGATGCTGTTTCCTCCAGAAGCCAGTTCCATTTTTTCCTGTTCTATCAGTTGCATCAATTCCATATTTATTTCCTGCTTAAGTTTATTAAACGCAGCCATTGTAAATGCAGGTGTAAAATATTCAAGCGTAATGGTAGAACCATTCTTGCTGTAGTCTGTGAGATAAACAGAAAATTTTAATAATTCCTGTTTTTTATTCTCCAGGAGTTCGGTTGTTTTGGCAATAAAATTTTCGGCATCTGCTCCTTTTGTTTTTTCAGAAAACTCCAGTTTAATTTCTGCCCTTCGTTCGGTACGCATACTCCAGTTATCTACTACACTATCCACCATTTGTTTGTTAGGCACAGTTACCAATGTTTTTTCTATGGTGCGTATGCGGGTGCTTCGCAGCCCTATCCGTTCTACCTTTCCTGTTACGGTATTTACTTTTAAGGTATCCCCTACATAAAATGGTTTGTCAAAAAAAATGATAAAAGATGCTATCAGGTTTTCCAGGCTTTCCCTGGCAGAGAGTGCCAGTGCGGCTCCCACAATGCTGAGTCCGGTAAGCAGGTTGCCGATATTTTGATTGAAAGTTGCTTTTAAAATGAGCAACACGCCGGCTATTACGATCAATACTTTAATAAAATCCCGAAAAAAAACCACCAGTTGATCGTCTGATTTATCTTTGGTAAGACTCGCTCTTTGGCCTAAGATTAAAGCAACAAAATCTACTACGCTCAACAATACACTAAAGAAACTGTAAATAAAAATGCTGACTGCTATTTTTTCCAGTATTACATTAAAAGGAATTTTATAAATAGTAAAGTGCCATGCTGCAGGGTACGTTAATTTATTGATGGCAATGATGGTGATGCATACAATGATAAACCAACTGAGCGGTTTTAAAAACAGGTTAGTAAATTGTTTTTGAGTAAGCATCTTCCAGGTGCGGCTAATAAACAGGTAAGAAACAGATGCTACATAATGTGATAACAATTTTTTAAATAATACTACCAATAGAATTACCCCGGCTACCAGCAGCAGGCTTTGAACAGAATTGTCAAATATTTTTTGTTGTAAAAAATCCATAAGGTTAGCTTTTAAAAATTACTGCACAGAATAAATTACTACCCCTTCTTTTTTAAGCAGGTAAATTTTTCCATTCATTGCCCGTATACTGCTGTAGTCTTTAAAAAAAGAAGGCAGGTTATAGGTTTTAAGTTGCAGCGACTGCGGTTGATAACTAAAATATTTTTTGCCCATAAAACCTGCAAGCCCGTTTGTGCCAATGCTTACATTTTCCCAGTGAGCAAAAGGCAGGTTGTTTTTAAAAGTTCCATAATAATCAAAAATGTAAAAACCTTTTGCAGCATCGTAGAGATATACAAAGTTATTGGCATCCATAATTTTTTCCGGCACCGGCACCGTATCCATCAGCAGCCGCCAGTCGGTGGTTTCCGTAAGCAGTTGCCCTGCTTCATCTATTTTTTTTAATTTCATATCCTGCTCATCAAACAACCAGATATTATTATCGTAAGAAGTGGCAATGGCCTTTACACTAAAAATATTCTGCTGGCGAAAGTTGATACTGTTGCGCTGGCTCAGCAGCCGGTCCAGCATTACCACGGTTGCAAAATTTTTATAATAGAGCAAAACTTTTAGTGGGTTGCTAACATCTATGAGAGAAGGGTTACCGTATTTTTTTACGTCGTTAAAAGCGGCCACAGAATCTCCTTTAGCATTTAATTTTTTTAGTTGATTGCCTTCGGTAACCAGGTAAAGATTGTTCAGTATATCTACATCCATCATAATATAATGACCGGCTATAAATTGTTCCAGTTTAAAAGTATCATTAAAAGAAACAGCAACGGGTGCAGGCATAGCAGTGGCAATGGGTTTGCTTTGAGCACAACTCTGTAAAGTAAATGCTGCAATAAAAAAAATGATATGAGCCACGATGATTTTCAATATTCAGGTTTCTTTATAATAGAGGAGTTCCAGTTTTTCTCCGTCAAATACTGCATAACTATCGTATTTAATCCATTCGCCCAGGTTAATGTACCTGCTGCTATTATTCAATAAAAAATCTATTGGCAAATGCCGGTGTCCAAAGATAAAGTAATCGTAGGGCTTATGCTGCAATACCTCTTTGCAGTAAGTAATCAGCCATTCATTTTCTTCGCCCATAAACACTTCATCTACCAGCCCGGTTTTAGCCCTGCTTTTTCTGCTGAAATAATTTGCAAGGCCAATGCCCATATTAGGAGGCAATACGCCAAACAACCATTGGCAGGCAGGATTGCGAAAAACTTTTTTCATCATTTTATAACCCTTATCGCCTGGCCCCAATCCATCGCCATGGCCTATTAAAAACTTTTTATTATTAAAAATAAATTCTTTGGTTTCAAAATAAACCGGGATATTTAGTTCGGTTTGAAAATAATTTTTCATCCACATATCGTGGTTGCCCACAAAAAAATGAACGCCAATACCACTGTCTGTAAGCTCGGCAAGTTTGCCTAAAATGCGCACATACCCTTTGGGCACTACAGATGAATATTCAAACCAAAAATCAAAGAGGTCGCCCAGCACAAAAATTTGGGCTGCATCTTTTTTTGCAATATCCAAAAAACGGCAGATTCTCTTTTCACGCTGCAGGCTGCTCACCGCATCGGGCGCACCGAGGTGAAAGTCGGAGAGAAAGTATATTTTTTTTGAAAGGTTGTTCATTCAGCGTCAAATAAAGAATCAGGCATTGATTGATGTAATAATTTTATATTCACCAGCAAACTGTCCGATTTATTGCTTATAATATCCCATATCATTTGGTAATCTATTCCAAAATAGAAATGAATGATCCTGTTTCTAAAGTCTTTAATTTGTTTAAATGGAATAGTTGAATTTTTTCTGTAAACAACTCCTGTTTATATTCTTTCAATATAGAAAGAATTGCATTCATGATTTTAAAATTAAACAAATACCCGGCAAACTTATAAAAGCGGATTACGGTTTGTTTTTTTCCTGAAGATACTTAAGCACATCCCCTGTTTCAATAGTTTGCATATCGGCTACACTTTGATTGTACCAGTAAATCCAGGCTTTACTGGATTGGCCATTTTGAAAAACATCTGCCAGTACTCTGCAGTACCAGGTCTTTTCGCCCGCTTCTACATTAAGGCCTTCGTAATCGTCTAACTGTGCGATGGCCCAGGAAAACTCTTCGGTGTTATTGGCTACATACAGTTCCCCGGTAATAAAATGATCTTCGCTGCAGGGCACGGCCACGGGGTGGGTACCATTATCAAAAAGCTGTCCTTTTACCACCGCTTCGCCCAGCAGATGAAAATATTGTGTGAGGTATTGATAGATAGGATTGCGGAAGCCGCTTCTTAAAGAGCCATAGACAAATAATTGAAAAGTTGTATTGTTCATTGATAATATATTTTGAAAGCAGGATATCAATTCTCTACCAAAAAGCAATATACTTCTTTTGGGCCATGTACGCCCGTAACCAGTGTTTTTTCTATGTCTGCAGTGCGGCTGGGGCCGGTGGCAAAAGTGATAAAGGAGGGAAAGTTTCCAGGATATTTTTCTTTTAAAAAAACCAATGCATCTTTTACATCAAAAAGTAACTGGCTGTTGTAAGCAATGCATATATGTATGGGAGCATATACGCTGCTGGTGCGGCCACTCTGCTGGGCACTGCTCATTACTATGCTGCCCGTGCGTGCCAGCAGGTATTCGCAACCGGTGATGGATACATCGCAATCGGATAAATTATTGTAGGGTTCTATAGATAAATTGCCAAGCAGTGGCAGTAAGCTAACTTCATTGCAATAAATTTTTGTAAAGCCCTGCTGTTGGATTAATAGACCGAGTTGTGTTTGCAGATCTATTTCGTTTTCGCAAAATGCAAACTTGCCCTGCAGCTTTGTAAATTCTTCTGCAAAAATGATGGCATCATCGTCCTGCGCAGGTTTATAAACAGTTTGCACTCCCTCACTTTGTGGAAAAGGCAAAGGCACCGGATTACTCAGTGCCTGCCTTATTCTTTTTAAAATAGCTTCTTTAGCTGATGAAACTGCTGCCATTATTTTTTATTAAATGGAAGGAGGATTTTTTAATTCTTCCGGTATGGAAAGAGAAGGTTCCTCTACCACAATATCTTCGGGTTCTACATCCAGAATTTTTTTCTCTTCATAAGGCCGCTTGCCTATCAGTGCTTCTACATCACTTTTAAACAACACTTCTTTTCTTAATAATTCTTTAGCCAGTAATTCTACATCCCCTCTTTTTTCGGTTAGCAGGTTTTTAGTTTTTACATAGGCGTTATCAATAAGTTTTCTTACTTCCTCATCAATGATCTTGCCTGTTTCTTCGCTAAATGGTTTTGTAAAAGTATTATCCTGATTGGGATCGTAAAAACTTACATTTCCTATTTTATCATTCATACCATACACGGTAATCATGCTGTAAGCAATTTTAGTAATCTGCTGCAGGTCGTTACTTGCGCCGGTGCTTATTTTACCAAAGAAAATATCTTCGCTTGCTCTTCCGCCAAGAGTCATACATATCTGATCCATCAACTGATCTGTATTATAGAGGTATTGTTCTTTAGGAGTATATTGAGCATAGCCCAATGCAGCGGAACCCCTTGGTACTACAGTAACTTTTAAAAGGGGATATGCATGCTCCAGGTACCAGCCACATATTGCATGGCCTGCTTCGTGGTATGCAATGATCTCTTTTTCTTCAGGAGAAATAATTTTATTTCTTTTTTCCAGGCCACCTATCACCCTGTCAATAGCATCCTGAAAGTCGCTCATATCTACGGCTTCCTTATTTTTTCTGGCGGCTATCAATGCTGCCTCGTTACACACATTGGCAATATCTGCCCCGGCAAAGCCCGGTGTTTGTTCTGCCAGTTTATGAATATCTAATTTTTGAGAAATTTTAATCGGCATTAAATGCACTTTAAAAATAGCTTCCCTGCCTACAAGATCCGGGCGGTCAATGGTTATCTGCCTGTCAAAACGGCCCGGTCGCAGCAAAGCAGTATCTAATACATCGGGCCGGTTAGTAGCTGCCAGGATAATGATGCCG
>JBKJSJ010000248.1:0-11043 GCA_046595965.1 Ferruginibacter sp. | reverse complement strand
ATGAAACAAAATTGATGCTGAAGCAGGGTTATTATAATTATACATATATAGCGGTAGATAAAAATAATTTCAATGATCGTTATAATACCGATGGAAATTATAATGAAACAGAAAACTCCTACACCATCCTGGTGTATTACAGATCCTTTACCGGCCGCGCTGATGAATTGATTGGGGTTTCAAGGATCAATTCGAGAACGGATCGAGCGATGTTCGGTTATTAATGATGTGCGGATGTGCGGATATGCGGATGTGCGGATTAAATCAGCACATCCGCATATCCGCACATTCTCCCTATCTTTGCGCCGTGGCAAGTCTTATACGACCAGCTCCTGTTGAACTCCCCCAGGATCGGAAGGTAGCAAGGGTAAATGGTTGAGCGGTGCGATGTAAGTAACTTGCCATTTTTATGCCCATAAGCCCCCCAAACCCACTGAAGGCAGCTTTTCAAGTCTTTAATGGTTACAATTTATTTTAAGCCTTTATACTGTATAATTTTTTTTAATCAGAGCCATTCGATTATTATACATTTGCGTTTTAATCATTAACTAACAATTTAAAAATATGTCCCCTTCCGGGGATATGGAGGTTATAATTATGAAATTTTTTATAGACACAGCAAATCTTGCACAGATAAAAGAAGCCAATGATCTTGGTATTTTGGATGGGGTTACTACTAATCCTTCCTTGATGGCCAAAGAGGGCATCAAAGGCCAGGAGGCCGTAATGCAACATTACAAAACCATTTGCGAAATGGTAGATGGTGATATTAGTGCCGAGGTAATTTCCACCGATTTTGATGGTATAGTGGCCGAGGGTAAAATACTGGCTGCATTGCACAAAAATATTGTAGTAAAAGTACCGATGATTAAAGATGGTATTAAAGCTATTAAATGGTTTAGCGATAATGGTATCCGCACCAACTGTACTTTAATATTTTCTGCAGGCCAGGCTATACTTGCAGCCAAAGCAGGAGCCAGTTATGTATCGCCCTTTATTGGCCGCATAGATGATAGCGGTTGGGATGGTATGGAACTGATACATCAAATGCGCCAGATATTTTCTATGCAGGGTTACACAACAGAAATTCTGGCGGCTTCTATCCGCAATCCAAATCATATAATTAAATGTGCCGAAGCCGGTGCAGATGTGTGTACCTGCCCGTTAAGTTCAATTCTGGGATTATTAAAACATCCATTAACTGATATTGGGCTGGCCCAGTTTTTAGAAGATGCTAAAAAGTTTGCATAATCGTCAGGCCACTATTTGTTTGTTAAAAATTTAGAACATTTGAATAAGTCGCCAGGCAAATAAAAAATGCCCCGGAATTTTCCGGGGCATTTTTTATTTAATTTTTCTTTTCACTCTTTCGTTTTTGTTTCATTTCATCCAATAATTCTTTTTCTGTTTTCAAAAGCTCATCTTCTTTGATTTTTATAAACATTACAAAGTTTTTTTGCTGCGTTCTGTCCGTTTTAAGTGTAATCTGTATAGCTACTTTTTGGCACTTGATATCCCGGTCAATCCATAAACTGTTTCCAACAAATTTACCATGCGAACTTGTAAAGATGAGCTGTGTAGAATCGAGCGGTATATAATTTCCATTAGATAAAAGGCCATCTACGTTTATGTAATTGTAAGTGCCTTTTTTAAGACTATCGGTATAAAGGTTTACATAAATACTGTCTATACGCTGCGCCTTGCAGACAAATGCAGCCAATATGAAAACAATTAATAATCCTTTTTTCAAATGAATTTATTTAGACAAAGATGGCTTAAATAAAAATTTGCAGTCGTTAATATGCTCATAAAAAAACAGCAGGGCAACAAGTATTATTTATTGGAAATACCGACTCTTTTTTTGGAATAAGCATTTTTCTCAAGTTCCTTCAGCATAAAAAGGGAAAGATCGCCCACATTTATTTTATACCTGCTTTGTGTAGGGTTTATATCGGCAGCCGTTTCATACATGCCGCTTACTTCTGCATTTACAATCTCTGGTGCGCAAACCATTGTCCAGTTGAGGGTAGAATTTTTCAACATTTGATAGGCTTCAAAATGTTCCATGCTTACAGGAATATATTCTGGTGGATAATATTTTTCATCCATCAATAGCCCGCCACCAGGTGCATCCAGTATGCCCATTCCTCCCACGGCAATAATTCTTTTTATGTCCTCTTTCTCCATCTGCTCCACAATATTTTTCATACCCAGGGAGCGGCTTTTATCTGTGCCATTGTAAGCTCCACCCAATGCAGACAATATCGCATCACTGTCCTTCACTGCAAGGCGTACCTGTTCTTCATCAAACATCGCACCCTGTATCAACTCCAGGTTTTCATTATTTGGAAATGCCGTAGTAAATACATTTCTGCCAAATGCTTTTACGGTAAAACCTTTGTGCAGGGCGTGCTTTACTAACTGTAGCCCTACCATCCCTGTAGCACCAAATATTGTTACTGTCATAATTAATTTTGTTAGTTGATTCTTTGTAAATGGTCAATAGGCATTGGCTAATAGTTAAGGAGTTGATCTTTTATTTAAAACCTTAATGAATTACTCACCCCATTACTTTTTTAAAACATCCACAAACGCTGCGCTCTTTTTTTTAAAAACTGATTGGGCAAAAGTACAATGCGGGATGATTTTGTAATTTTTTTTTCTTGCAAATTCTGCAGCCTGCTCCAAAAGCTGGTAGCCCACATTTTTTCCTTTCAAACTTATACCCACTTCAGTATGTACAATGATAAGTATATCCGGATCTGAAAGGGTGTAAGTAAGCTCTGCCTGCAGTTTGCCATTCTCTTCTACAAAGAAAGAACCTTTATGGTCATATTCCTGTTGTTTTATCTGCATGAATCAATTTTTAATGGAAAGTACAAAAAAAGTTTTTTGATTTCTGAATTTTCTCCTACATCTTTGCAATGCAAATGACAAATATAATTTTAAATAACAAAAAAAGCTGGTGGCACATTATCATAAAATGATGCTGTCTTAGCTGTATTTGTAATCTATAAAAATATTAAGCCCCGACAGAAGTGTCGGGGCTTTTTAATAACACATTGCCCCAACCTCTAAAGTGGAGTTAAGGTCAGGTTTAACAATAATTTGGTAACTGCTTAATAATTGAATACTTTATTTGAATGAAGTAATAAAATTTTAAGGTAAAAGATCCTTTAAAGGTCTAGGTATTATGAAAAAAATAGTTTTTAATACAACATTTAAAAAAATGCTTGCCGATGTTTATACACCTGTTGGTATTTACCTGCGCCTGAGGGATAAGTTCCGGGATACGATTTTGCTGGAGAGTACAGATTTTCATGCAGGTGAAAACAGTTGTTCTATAATCGGAATTAATGCCATAGCCGGCATAGAAATTACAAGCAAAGATTCAATAGAATACAAATTGCCGGGCCAGGTGGCAGAAAAAATAAAATTGAATGATACTGCTCAGCTTGTAGAAGAGATGGCTGGTTTTATGGACCGCTTCGAAATGGCGGAGGCTGTCGCTAAGCCTGTAAACATTGCACAGGGTTTGTTTGGATATACCAGTTATGATGCTGTTCAGTTTTTTGAAAGCATTGCGTTAAGCAGCAACAAAGAAGCAGCCAATGAATTGCGCATTCCACTTATGCGTTACAGGCTTTACCAGTACGTAATCATACTCAATCATTTTAAAGATGAAATGCATATCTGCGAAAATCATTTTCATGGATTAGAAAGCAGGATGGCCGATGTGGAGAGTATTATCAAAAGTAAGGATGTGCCCGTTTTTCCTTTCAGCATAAAAAATGAGGAGTCTTCTAATATTTTAGATGAAGACTATAGAAATATGGTGGCAAAGGGAATTGAAGCATGCCACAGGGGTGATGTGTTTCAAATAGTGTTGAGCAGGCAGTTTAAACAATCTTTTGCCGGTGATGAATTTAATGTGTACAGGGCATTGCGCAACATTAACCCCAGTCCTTATCTTTTTTATTTTGATTATGGAGATTACAAATTGATGGGGTCATCACCCGAAAGCCAGGTAATTATTGAAAACGGTAAAGCCATTGTGCATCCCATTGCCGGTACGTTTAAGCGGAGTGGTAACGATGAAACAGATAAGGCTTTGGCCATAGAACTGGAGAACGATAAAAAAGAAAATGCAGAACATGTAATGCTGGTGGATCTTGCCCGCAACGATCTGAGCCGGGTGTGTAAAAATGTGCAGGTAACAAGTTTTAAAAAAGTACATTTTTAT
Organism: Ferruginibacter sp.; assembly: GCA_046595965.1. Taxonomy (GTDB): domain Bacteria; phylum Bacteroidota; class Bacteroidia; order Chitinophagales; family Chitinophagaceae; genus Ferruginibacter. Next base: position 6,800 of record JBKJSJ010000248.1, on the reverse strand, counting down.
TCGCATGTTATCCACCTGGTAAGTGAAGTGCAGGGAAAGGTAGATGCAATAAAAAATCCATTCGCTATTTTGGGTAGTACTTTTCCTGCAGGCACATTAAGCGGCGCACCCAAATACAAGGCCATGCAGTTGATAGATAAAAATGAAACTACTGCCCGTGGATTTTATGGCGGTGCCATTGGGTATATTGGTTTTGATGGAAGCTGCAATCATGCAATAATGATCCGCACTTTTTTAAGTAAGAACAATACATTGGTTTACCAGGCGGGTGCAGGCATAGTGGCTGCAAGTAAGCCCGAAAGCGAATTGCAGGAAGTGAATAATAAACTGGGGGCATTAAAGAAAGCGATAGCATTAGCAGAAAACTTACATACTTAAAAAGACCTCCATGAAAATATTAGTTTTTGATAATTACGATTCTTTTACTTACAACCTGGTACACCTGGTAGAAAAAATTCTGCATATAAAAGTGGATGTTTTTCGCAATGATGAAATTGCACTGGAAAAAGTAAAGGAGTATGATAAGATTATTTTATCGCCCGGTCCCGGAATTCCATCTGAGGCTGGAATGCTTTTACCTTTGATAAAAGAATATGCAGCCACAAAATCTATACTGGGCGTATGTTTGGGGCACCAGGCAATTGGAGAGGCTTTTGGAGGAGCATTGATAAATCTTGACACTGTTTTTCATGGAGTAGCCACGCCAGTAAAGATTTTAAATAATAAATCTACCATATTGCAGGGGCTTGGTGAGGAGGTAGAAGTAGGCAGGTATCATAGCTGGATTATAGACCGCAATAATTTTCCGGATGAATTGGAAATAACGGCAGTGGATGAAAATAATTATATCATGGCTTTGCAGCATAAAAAATATGATGTACAAGGAGTGCAGTTTCATCCGGAAAGTGTGCTTACACCAGAGGGGGAAAAGATGATGCGGAATTGGTTAAATGGCCCCAAAACCCCCTGAGGGGGGTTATAAGCAGAATAACTAACCGTAATGCATTAAACATGGGACTGTTAAAAAACAATTTTAATTCATCAATTTAAGTACCCTTCAGCCCGAAATACTTCGGGTCAAGAGGGTCAGGGGTTTTATGAAAAAAATATTAAACTACTTATTCGAATACAAAACACTGCCCCGCCAGCAGGCCAGGGAAGTGTTGGTAAACATGAGCAACGGCCTCTACAATGAATCGGAAATATCTGCCTTTATTACGGTGTATCTTATGCGGAGTATTACCATTGATGAACTGCTGGGTTTTAAAGATGCCTTGCTGGAATTGGCCCTACCCGTAAATGTAAAAGACCATGATGTAATGGATATTGTGGGCACCGGTGGTGATGGAAAAAATACTTTTAATATTTCTACACTCAGTTGTTTTATTGCAGCAGGCACCGGCAATAAAGTGGCCAAACATGGCAACTATGGAGCTTCCTCCATCAGTGGTTCTTCTAATGTGATGGAACAATTAGGTTACCGTTTTAAGACGGACAGTTCTCAATTAAATAAAGAATTGGAAAGCTCCAATATTTGTTTTCTGCATGCACCTTTGTTTCACCCGGCATTAAAAGTGGTAGGAGCCATCAGGAAAAACCTGGGAGTGCGCACTTTTTTTAATATGCTGGGGCCTATGGTAAATCCTGCATTTCCTGCTTACCAGTTGGTGGGTGTGTATAATCTTGAAATGGCCAGAATTTATAACTATATGCTGCAGCAGGGCAATACTTCGTTTACCATTATTCACAGCCTGGATGGCTACGATGAAATTTCTTTGACCGGCGATACAAAAATTATTACCAATAAAGGAGAACAAATCTTAAGTGCCGAAACCTTGGGAAAAAGAACGGTGCAGGCTTCGGATATTTACGGTGGCAACAGCCCCGAAGAAGCAGCGGCTATCTTTTTAAAAATATTAAAAGGAGAAGGAAGCTGGGCGCAAAATGCAGTGGTAATAGCCAATGCAGCCATGGCACTGCATGGAACAGGCAAATACAACAGCTATGAAACCTGCTACCAACTGGCAGTAAAAAGCCTGGAAAGCGGAGCGGCTTATAAATGTTTGCAAACTTTAACAGCACTGTAATGAACATCCTATCTAAAATTATTGCGCATAAAAAAGTAGAAGTAGAAGTGAGAAAGCTTATGGTATCTGATGCAGAACTGAGGCATACAATTTACTTTAACAGGCCATGCCTTTCGCTGAAACAAAATCTTCTCAAACAAAATGCTACAGGCATCATTGCCGAGTTTAAAAGAAAATCACCTTCCAAAGGATTTATTAACCAGTATGCAGAAGTGGCTACTATCACTAATGCCTATACGCAGTTTGGGGCAAGTGGTTTATCTGTATTGACAGACAATGAATTTTTTGGGGGAAACACCGAAGATCTTGTAAAGGCAAGAGCAAATGAAATTCCCATTCTTAGAAAAGATTTTATCATTGACCCTTACCAGATTTTGGCATCTAAAGCAATGGGTGCCGATGTAATTTTATTAATAGCTGCCTGCCTGTCTCCTGCAGAAGTAAAAAAACTGGCGGCTTTTGCCAAAGAAACCGGCCTGGAAGTTTTGCTGGAGTTGCATGACGAAACTGAAATGGATCATATTTGTGATGCCGTAGATATGGTAGGTATTAATAACAGGAATTTAAAAACCTTTGAAGTAGATATCAACCAATCTTTAAAACTGGCAGAAAAAATTCCTGCTGATAAAGTTAAGATTGCTGAAAGTGGTATTGAGAGTGTTGAAACCATCCGCCTGTTTAAAGAAGCAGGATTTAAAGGGTTTTTAATGGGAGAAAAATTTATGAAGGAAACTGATCCGGGCATTGCCTTTAAAAAATTTGTTGAAATTTTGAATCAATCTTAAATTACCGGCCTTTTCATTGCACCGCCTTGAAGCCGGGAAGAATAATTAATTTTTAATCGGGCACTCCCCAAAAAATAAAAAATAAATGAATATTAAAGTTTGTGGCATTACATCCTTAAAACAATTGCAGCAATTAGATGGACTTAATGTAGATTTTGCCGGGCTCATCTTTTATAAAGATTCTCCCCGCTATATGGGCGAAAAAATAACCCCATCAGATTTAAAGGGGTCTGATTTTGATTTGAAAAAAGTAGGCGTGTTTGTAAATCCGGAAATGATCGATGTACTGGATGCCATTGATAAGTACGGGTTGGATGTGGTGCAGTTACATGGAAGTGAAACGCCGGAAATGTGTGATGATCTTTCTCCCGAAGTGGAAGTGATAAAAGTATTCAGCATTGGCAGCGATACCCAAAGTATTGATGAGTTGATAGCACCCTACGATACCGTGTGTGATTATTATTTATTTGATAATAAACCTGCAGAGGGTTATGGTGGAAGCGGACAAAAATTTGACTGGAAAAAAATTGCGGATAGCAAAATAGAAAAACCATTTTTTTTAAGCGGTGGTATTGGGGCAGATGATGCAAAAATTTTGAAATCTTTTAAACACCCAGATTATTTTGGTGCAGACCTGAATAGCATGTTTGAAAAAGAGCCGGGTGTAAAAGACATGGCGAAGGTTTTGAAGTTTATGCATGCATTTAAGTAGAAAGAATCATTTATCAATATTCATTAGCTAAATACAATTACATTTTTATTAATGCAACAATAATTAAAAAGAGAATTTGAATGAAGCAGATTAAAATTATATTACCCTGAGTAATAGAAAGAACTATTGTTCTTCTACTCAATATCAATTAAGTTCAATACAAGTAAAAATGAAAACAAGTTCAAAAAAATTAAACATGGCCAGCCCCGATAAACAGGGCTACTACGGAGAATTTGGTGGCGCATTTATTCCCGAAATGCTTTATCCTAATGTAGAAGAATTGAAAAATAATTATCTGAAAATTATTGCTACTAAAAAGTTTAAAGCGGCTTTTAATTTATTACTGAAAGATTATGCCGGCAGACCAACGCCTTTGTATTTTTCAAAAAATCTGAGTGCCCGCTACGGCACTAATATCTTTTTAAAAAGAGAAGACCTCTGCCATACAGGAGCGCATAAAATAAACAATACCATCGGGCAGGTTTTGGTAGCTCAGCATTTGGGCAAAAAAAGAATTATTGCAGAAACAGGAGCTGGTCAGCATGGGGTGGCCACCGCTACAGTGTGCGCCCTCATGGGGCTGGAGTGTATTGTATATATGGGGGAAAAAGATATAGAGCGGCAGGCACCAAATGTGGCCCGCATGAAAATGCTGGGGGCTACTGTGGTGCCGGCAACAAGCGGTAGCAAAACATTAAAAGATGCTACCAATGAAGCTATCCGTGACTGGATAAATCATCCGGACGATACTCATTATATTATTGGCAGTGTGGTAGGCCCGCATCCTTATCCCGATATGGTGGCAAAGTTTCAGAGCATCATCAGCAAAGAAATAAAAAAGCAAATATTAAAAACTACCGGTAAAAGTTTACCCACACATATTATTGCCTGTGTGGGAGGAGGCAGCAATGCAGCCGGGGCATTTTATCATTTTATTAATGAACCAAAAGTAAAACTGGTAGCGGTAGAAGCAGCAGGTTGCGGAATAACAAGTGGCCAGTCTGCAGCCACTACACAACTGGGCACCACTGGCATTTTGCATGGAAGTAAAAGTTTGCTGATGCAAACAGAAGATGGGCAAGTGGTGGAACCCCATAGTATTTCTGCAGGATTAGATTATCCTGGTATAGGGCCTTTGCATGCCAATCTTTATAAAACAGGTAGGGCGGTATTTATGAGCGCTACAGACGATGAAGCATTGGAAGCAGCTTTTGACCTTGCAAAGAATGAAGGGATTATACCGGCATTGGAAACAGCTCATGCACTCTATGTATTAAAAGATATTAAATTTAAAAAAAGCGATAGGGTGGTGGTATGCCTCAGTGGGAGAGGAGATAAAGACCTGGCTACTTATATGAAGTATTTGTAAAAAAACTGATTGCTGTTATGAATAAATTAGATAAAACATTTTCTTCCGGCAAAAAAAATATCCTTAACATATACTGCACTGCCGGTTATCCACACCTGGAGAGTACAGCCACGGTAATGCTCGCATTGCAGCAGTATGGTGCCGATATCATAGAGTTGGGCATTCCTTACAGCGATCCCATTGCAGATGGACCGGTGATACAGCAAAGCAATATGCAGGCATTGGCCAATGGTATCAGCATTAAAAAAATATTCTCTCAACTCAATGCCATAAAAGAACAGTTGCACATCCCGGTAATATTGATGGGATATTTAAATCCTGTAATGCAGTATGGTTTAGAAAAATTTTGTAAAGATGCGGCGGAGGCAGGTGTATCAGCAATCATCTTGCCCGACCTTCCTATGTATGAATTTGAGCAGGTATATAAATCTTTATTTGAAAAATACGGGCTTCATTTTATTTTCTTAATCAGCCCGCAAACCAGCACGGAAAGAATTTTTAAAGCAGATGAACTGAGCAGTGGTTTTGTGTATGCCGTTTCTTCGGCTGCCACTACGGGCAAGGAAACAAATTTCAACAAGCAGGAATCTTATTTTAAAAAAATAAAAAAGATGAAGTTAAAAAACCCTGTGCTCATTGGGTTCGGTATTAAAGATAAAGCTACTTTTAATTTGGCCTGCCGCTATGCATCGGGGGCTATCATAGGCAGTGCTTATATTAAAGCCCTGCAAAGCAGCAGCAATATTGAAGAAACTACAGCGTTGTTTATTAATGCTATAAGGGTACAGTAAAACTTGTTAATTATTATGAGTGCAGTGTAAAAAATGTATAAACATGCTACATTGCATTCACAAATTTTCTAAAATGAAAAAATATTTTCTTTTCCTGGTTTTACTGCCTATAGTTGGGATGGCTCAAACTTCTGCAAAAAAGCTGAAAGCCAAAACTGTGACCACAGCTACCAACCTGCAAAAACCTGCAGATGAATTTTTGATAACGGGTACCATTACCGGCTATCCGGATAATACAGCTATAGATCTGTTGAATCCCAATAATGGAACTCCGGAAGCAAGTGGAAAAATTGTGGGAGGAAAATTTTCTCTTAATGGAAAAATTGCCAGCCCTGATTTTAAAATACTGGCTATAAACAGCCAGCCACCTTACCTGAGCCTTTTTCTTGATAACAGTGCCATTACCATTATTGCAACAAAAGAAACATTTGAAACCGCCGTCGTAAAGGGTTCGCCTTCTCACAACCAGTTTACGGCATTTACCAAACTTACTAAACCCTACGAGCAGTTATTTACCGGTGCTGCTGCAGAAGAAGCATTGGTAAAACAAGCAGCGTTAGAAATTGAACAATATGCCCGAAAAAATCCTGCTTCTTATGTGGCTCCTTTGGCCATATACAGGCACAACCAGATAACTACCAACAATGAATTGATGGAAGAACTGTATAACCTCCTTGCAGCACCGGTAAAAACAGGTTCCATAGGAAGTTATGTAGCAAATTTAATTAAGGAAAGCAAAAGGTTCCCCATTGGAAAACCGCTTGCAGATTTTTCGCAGGAAGATACAGCCGGTGTGCCCGTTTCGCTTTCCTCTCTAAGGGGTAAATATGTATTAGTAGATTTCTGGGCTAGTTGGTGTGGTCCCTGCCGCCAGGAAAATCCAAATGTGGTGGCCCTGTTTAATAAGTATAAAAACAAAAACTTCACTGTATTGGGTGTATCGCTCGATAAAACCAAACAGCCATGGTTAGACGCAATAAAAAATGATGGCTTGGCATGGACACACCTGAGCGATTTAAAAGGATGGAACAATGCGGTTTCTACTAAATTTGAAAT
>JBKJSJ010000001.1:0-10271 GCA_046595965.1 Ferruginibacter sp. | reverse complement strand
CGTTTGGTGCGTATCTGCACTTCCACCCACTTGCCCTGTGGCCCCATTACGGTGGTATGCAGGGCTTCGTACCCATTGCTTTTTGGATTGCTCAGCCAGTCCCTAAGTCTTTCGGGGCTGGGGTTGTAGGCATCTGTAATAATGCTGTACACTTTCCAGCAATCTTCTTTTTCTTTTTCGGGCGTTGCGTTTACAATAATGCGGATGGCAAAGAGGTCATACACTTCTTCAAAAGAAACGCCTTTCTTTTTTATTTTATTCCAGATGCTGTGAATACTTTTTGGCCGTCCATAAATTTCAAAATCAAAACCTGTTTTTTCAAGCATTGCTTTTAGCGGCCTTATAAAATCGTTGATATATCTTCCACGTTCTCTCTTAGTATCCTGAAGTTTTTGCGCAATGTAGCGGTAGGTATCCGGCTCCATGTATTTCATGGCCAGGTCTTCCATTTCTGTTTTAATATTATACAATCCCATGCGGTGTGCAAGGGGTGCATATACATAAACTGTTTCCGAAGATATTTTAAGTTGCTTCTCCCGCTTCATACTGTCCATAGTACGCATGTTGTGGAGGCGGTCGGCAAGCTTTATTAATATTACCCTGGGGTCATCCGTAAGCGTAAGCAAAATCTTTTTAAAGTTTTCTGCCTGTTGGGATGTGTTGGCATCCATTACATTGGATATCTTGGTAAGGCCATCTACAATTTTTACTATCTCCACACCAAATTCCCTTTGTATATCTTCCAATGTTACATCTGTGTCTTCCACCGTATCATGCAACAATGCACAGATAGTACTGCGTATGCCAAGACCAATTTCTTCTACACAAATTTTAGCCACTGCCAATGGATGTAGTATGTAAGGCTCCCCGCTTTTGCGGCGCATGGTTTTATGCGCTTCTGCAGCCATTTCAAAAGCAGTACGGAGCAATTGTTTATCCCCTGGTTTTAATTTTAATTTTAAAACCCTTAATAATCCCCTGTATTGACGGAGAATTTCCTTTTTCTCGTCTTCTTCGTTCAGTATATAAGTTGATATGGGCGATGTTACTTCCATGAATATTACGAATTTACTAATACTCTTCAAACTTTTCTAAAGTTTAGCAGATTGTTATTAGCGCTTGTGAAAACAAAAATTTAATTACTAAAGCTGACACCTAAAATGTTCAGGCGTTTTCAATCAAAGAAAAACACTAATATAACAAGCATTCACAAAAAAAGTTACCGTTGCAGGCCTCCAAAAAGTAACTTCAATTAGAAGTATTCCGGGGCATGCAGGATCCTCAAAAAAAGCCACAAAAGGGGCATTTATGGGCATTATGATTTTTTCACAATCAATCTTCCTTTTATACCAAACGGAATTTCATTTTAGGTCAATGCATGCTGACTGAAATTACTGTTAGCTTTTGTGCGGTAGGTTTTGGTAAATGCCGGCTGCACTAGCTATAAAATCCAAACTGAATTAATAGTTTTTAAAACAGTTTTTAAATTTGGCTAAAACACTTACTTTTGCCTCCCATTTGCGGATATGGCGAAATTGGCAGACGCACCAGACTTAGGATCTGGCGCCGCAAGGCATGTAGGTTCGACCCCTATTATCCGCACAGGTAAAACCTGATCCCTCTCCTATAAGAGAGGGATTTTTAAAAAATCAAATATTATGGCAACAGTAGTAAGAGAGAACATTGGTTTATTAAACGATAAGATCATTGTAAAAATTGGTAAAGAAGATTATTTTCCTTCTTTTGAAAAGAAGCTGAAAGATTACAGTAAAACAGCTAATATCCCGGGATTTAGAAAAGGGATGGTACCCGCAGGGATGATAAAAAAAATGTATGGTGCAGGTATTTTTTCTGACGAAGTTTTAAAAACAGTAGAGAAAGAATTGCTCACCTGGTTAAAGACCGAACAGCCAGAAATTTTTGCACAACCACTGCCGCTAAATAATGACCTGGCAGGTTTGGATATGAACAATCCCAAAGAAGTAGAATTTGGTTTTGAAATAGGATTGAAACCTGCTTTTGAAATTCCGGCACTTTCCAAAGCCCCGGTAACTAAACATGTGGTAACGGTTACAGAAGAAATGGTAAATGAAGAGATAAGCCGTATGCAGATTAAAGGCGGTAAGATGACGGAGCCCGAAGAAATAAATAATGAAGAAAATGTACTAAACGTTTTATTTACTGAAACGGACAAAGAAGGGAATGTAACAGAAGGCGGCATAAGCAAAGAAAATTCTGTATTGCTCAAATATGTGAATGAAAAAATGCAGAAAGAACTGATGGGCAAAAAAGTGGGCGACCATTTTGTGTTTCAGTTAAATAATATTTTTGAAGGCGATAAACTGGAAATGATGCTGCAGGATTTAGGCTTTGAAAAAAATGACTCAGCAGCAGCAGAGAAATATTTTAAACTGGATATTGTAAAAATTGGCCTGGTAGAAAAAAGAGCATTAGACGAAGAATTTTTTAATGAAATTTTTCCAGCTAAAGGAATAAAAACAGAAGCAGAACTTCGCACAGCACTGGAGGCAGAAATAGCACAGTACTGGGATGCACAAAGCCTTAACCAACTGCACGACCAGGTTTACCATTATTTGCTGGACGAAACTAAAATGGAATTTCCGGAAAGTTTTCTTACCCGTTGGTTAGAAACTGGTGGAGAAAAACCCAAAACGGCAGAAGAAGCGGCAGCAGAATATCCTTCTTTTAGCGGCCAGTTAAAATGGACGCTTATCAGCGATAGATTGATTAATGAAAATAAACTGGAAGTGAGTGAAGAAGAATTGAGGGAGCACATGAAAGGAGAAGTGATGCGCTATTTTGGCCAGATGAATATGGACGGAGATATGAGCTGGTTAGAGAGCTACATAGACCGTATGATGCAGGATGAAAAGCAGGCAGATGCTACTTACCGTCGCCTAATTAACGAAAAGCTGTTTGGTTTTGCAGCATCACAAACCAACCCCAAAGAGAAAAAAGTAAGTTCCGAAGAATTGGCGGCCATGCAACACAATCATCAACACTAAACTGGCAAATAAATAAATAGTGTGAAAGTTATTTTCCCCCGGAATTATTTTTCGGGGGATTTTTTTGCTAAGAGGCAAAAGAATAAAGGAGCATAAAGAGTGAAGCAAATAAAGACAAGGTTTAAAAAAATCTACTAAACGAAAAAAGTAAAATCATATATACAATCCATCCCTACATATCAAATTTAGTGGGAATAGTTTTTTCAAAGTCTGCATCGTAGCTTACAAAAAACCGTATGTAAATTGACCTGCTCAACCGCATCATCCAGGGTTGCAATACTACCAGTAAAAGGGCATTGGCAACCAGCCACCATATTACCCTGTTGTCGTTAACAGAGATACCAACCAATACCCACCAGGCCACAAAACTTGAAACAGAAATGGCCACAGCCAATGCATAACTTACATAACCGGTGCCATACCAGAAGCCAGGTTCCAGGTCGTATTTTTGTGCGCAAACCGGGCAGTTGGTATGCATATCAAAAATATGTTTCATACCCAGGTTGCGGTACGGGTTAGGATCTTTAAACATGGGGCCTCTGCGGCAGCGGGGGCAGCGCATGGTTATTGCACTCCATGCAAAACCGGGGGTTGGGCGTTTTTTTGCTTCGTTCATCCTGGATTATTTTTCCTTTTCTTTAAATCTTAATTTAAAATAGAGCATGATGAAACTCATCAACAATACCATGCTGTTGGTATAAATAATGGCTACATCTTTTACCAGTATGCCATAGCTGAGCCACATAGAAACACCAATAATGAGAAAACCCAGCATGCCCAGCGAAAGGTCTTTGGCAGATTTTGTTTTCCATATCTGAATTACCTGTGGCAGAAATGTAATGGAAGTAATGGTGCCTGCCGAAAGTCCTAAAATTTCTAAAAAACTCATGATGTATTTTTTTATTAAACCAATGCTTTTTTTCTTTCGCCAATCTGCTGCCGCCACATAGCATAATACAAACCTTTTTCTTCTAAAAGGTTTTGGTGTGTGCCGGTTTCTACTACATCTCCTTTTTCCAACACATAAATTCTGTCTGCATGCATAATGGTGCTCAGCCGGTGTGCTATCAGAATAGTAATCTGGTCTTTGCTGGCAGATATATCCCTGATGGTATTGGTGATTTCTTCTTCGGTTAAAGAATCGAGTGCAGAAGTAGCTTCATCAAAAATTAATAAATTGGGTTTACGCAGCAATGCACGGGCTATAGACAACCTTTGTTTTTCTCCGCCACTAAGTTTTAATCCACCTTCGCCTATCATGGTTTCCAGTCCTTTTTCTGCCCGGCTTATCAGGTTGGTGCAGGCCGCTTTTTGCAGGGCATCATTCAGGTCGTTATCTGTAGCCTGCGGATTTACAAATAATAAATTCTCTTTTATGCTTCCGCTGAATAAGTTGGTGTCCTGTGTAACAAAACCAATCTGGCTGCGCAGGTCTTCAAAACTAATATTGTCTTCATCAATACCATTGTATAAAATTTTTCCCTGCTGTGGGCGATACAACCCCACCAACAATTTCATCAGCGTAGATTTGCCGCTACCGCTTGGTCCAACAAAAGCTACCGTTTCGCCGGAGTGTGCAGTAAAGCTAATATCATCAATTGCTTTTTGAGAAGCCGTTTGGTGTTTAAAATTTACATGGTCAAAAACAAGAGATTCTATTTCACCAATATGTTTGGGATTGGCCGCCATAGGTTCGGGTGCTTTTTTCATGAGGATATCAAAATTATTAAGCGATGCTTCTGCTTCCCTGTAACTTAAAATGATGTTCCCAATTTCCTGCAGCGGACCAAAAACAAAAAACGAAAATACCTGCATAGTTACCAACTGCCCTGCATTCATGCGGTCTTTAAAAATAAGCCACATCAGCATAAATAAAATTATCTGGCGCAGGGTGTTTACAAAAGTGCCTTGCACAAAACTTACCGTGCGGATGCGTTTTACTTTGGTGAGTTCCAGGCCAAGTATTTTAAAAGTATTTTTATTTAGCCTTGATATTTCCTGGCTGGTAAGGCCCAGGCTTTTTACAAGTTCTATATTGCGCAACGATTCTGTGGTAGCTCCTGCTAGCGAAGTGGTTTGTGCTACAATCTTTTTTTGAATGGTCTTTACTTTTTTACTCAACGCATTGGTAATAATGATGAGTAAAAAAATGCCGCCAAAATAAATGAAGGGCATGCTGCTGTCTATCCTGGCAGAATAAACCGCCACTACAATAATACCTACAATAACAGGGAATAAAATATTGATAAAAGCTGCAATAAATTTTTCGGTATCTATCCTTACCTTTTGCAAAATGCTCAGGGTTTCGCCGCTGCGCTGATCTTCAAAATCCTGGTAAGGCAGTTTCATGGCGTGCTGTAGGCCATCAGTAAAAACATTGGCTCCAAAACGCTGGGTAATGGTGTTTAAAAAATAATCCTGGAAGGCTTTGGCAATGCGGCTAATCATGGCTACAGAAATAGAAGCTACCAACAGCGCAAGCACACCGGGATTATTCCAGCTAAATGAACCAAAAAATCTGTCCTGGCTAAAATTATTTTTTTCATGATCGGCGGCCAGGTTTACCAACTTACCCAATATGATGGGATCTATTAATGAAAAACAAATATTGATGGCTGCGAGGAAAAGGGTAAATATCATGAGCCATTTGTATGGCTTTAAGTAGTGCAGTAATATCTTCATCTAGATATATTTTGTAATAATATTGTTTGTATAAACGCTGAATCAGCGCAAATTTACATTGAATAAGCAATGAATCAACAATTGTACAAATTTGAGAGGAATGACGGAAAGGCAGAGAGAATTAATAATTATTAATTAATTCAGGGACTGGAAATTGGGGGAATGCCCGGGATATTAAAAATCCGGGTATAAACATTCTGGTTATTACTTGGGCACGTTATTGGTATTGAAATGTTATCTTCAATGAAAGGTAATTTATTTAATCACATACATCTAACTATTAATTGCATCTGATGACCTCACCTGTAAAACAATATCCATTTTACATAAAAAGCACAATCATTCTTTTTGGATTGGTATTGCTTTGTTATGCGCTGTTTAATTTAAAAGGAATTTTAGCACCCATTGCTTTTTCGTTTATCATTGCCATTTTATTAAACCCGTTGGCAAACCGGCTGCAGCGAAAAGGGGTTCATAGAATTGTATCTATTTTTCTTGCACTTGCCCTGGCCTTAATTATTGTAGGAGGCATACTTTTTTTTATATCTACCCAAATTTTAAATTTTGGCGATAACCTGCCCGAATTAAAATTAAAATTTAACGAGCATCTTTTACATATTCAGCAATGGATATCCGTGACTTTTAAATACAGTATTGCCAAGCAACAGAAATTACTGGATAATGCATTCAGCAGCAGCCAGTCTTTGCTGGGTGGTGCTGTGGGAGGTTTATTGGGCACTTTGGGATTTATTTTATTAGTACCCATTTATTGTTTTTTATTGTTGTTCTACAAGACCTTAATCCTTAATTTTTTTCATGAAGTGTTTGCAGAAGAAAATACAGAAAAAGTTTCGGAAGTACTGGTAGAAACAAAAGCTGCCATACAAAGTTATATGGTAGGCCTGCTGCTGGAAGCACTCGTAGTAGCCGTTATGAATTCTGTAGCCCTAATGTTACTGGGGGTAGATTATGCCATTTTAATTGGGGTGATTGGGGCACTCTTAAACATGCTGCCTTACATTGGTGGTTTAATAGCCATTGCCCTGCCAGTAATTATAGCTTCTGTTACCAAAGATGGTTTTACTACTCAGCTTGCTGTAATAGGAGCTTATACATTAATACAGTTTATAGACAATAATTTTTTAGTTCCCTTCCTGGTTTCATCCAGGGTAAAAATAAATGCCTTCTTTTCTATAGTAGTGGTTTTGCTGGGCGGTGCTTTGTGGGGTATAGCAGGCATGTTTTTATCCATTCCATTTGTAGCCATTGTAAAAATAATTTTCGACCGCATACCCGAAATGAAACCCTGGGGAAAATTGTTAGGCGATAACGTACCTACCCGGCACAAAGGAGAAATATGGATGCGTAGAATCAGGAGGAGAGAGGAATTGGCAGAAAAGAAAGCGGAGGAGTCTAATAAATGAATGTCTTGTGAACCCCGAAATAATATTTTGGCTAAAGCTGGTATAGTAAAACATCAATCTAACGTTTTGAATAGCCCTATTTGCTTTGATTTGTAAAAATTTGGTTTTAAGTTTACACACTCTACAACTGAAAAAAATGTTATAGTGTTCGTGACGTAAACGTTCTTTCATTAAAAAATCCTTTCCTGGGAATAAGCACATTGCTGTTATAAAGAATAAACAATAGTTCTGGAGATTCACTCACGCAATTTTAAAACAAACTGTTGGTTTTAATCTATTTCTTTTCTGTTTCTCTTTTGCTGGTTTTACATCTTTATTTTATCTGGTCATAAGAAATTAATAATTTAATTTTTTAACAATTTAAAAATTTTAAACATGAAAAAGTTATTTAGGTTCACCTTAATTTTTGTTGCCAGTTTGCTTTTTTTCTCAGGGTTAACGAGTTTTAATTTACTTCGGCCAACACTTGTTCCTTATACTAGCTCACCTGCAATGCCTGCTTACATTCATATCCTTGGAACCTCAGAAAATGTTCTTCCGGACAATTCGACTTATACCGGTAACGTAACCTTAAGGGGGGCCATTAATGCCACTGGTACTTTTGTAATGCCAACTGCTGTTCTGGGGACGGCTTTACACTGTTCTTTTATACTCAGTTTACCAAACGGTACCATCAGTATTCGTTTAAATTGCAACTTGATTACATTTAATGGTGTATGGCAAATAACCGGTGCAACAGGAATATATAGTAATGTAAAGGGCGGTGGCTCCCTTGTTATGCCCAATGATTTGGACGAAGTTTTAATCGGGACTATAACTGGAATGTGATCAGGATTTTCATCGACAGCAATCAAAAACTAACTCTGCAAATTGAAATATTCAGCTTGCAGAGTTTTTATTTAAGTTGGTATATACCGTTCCTTTCAATTTGTAATCTAATCTCAAACTAACGTTTATTTTTATTTAGATGAAGCTATAGAAATTTAATTGTTTTGAGCAAGATAAAAAAAGCACAAACAGAAATTAAAGCAGGAAAAGGTTCAAATACAGAGATCATTTATTCACCCTCCCCATCCCTCCCTGTCCAAACTTCTATACTGAATAGCTTCTGCTAAAAATTCCGGTTTAATATCTTCACTGCCTGCAAGGTCTGCAATGGTGCGGCTTACTTTTAAAATGCGGTCGTAAGCACGGGCCGAAAGATTTAATTTTTCCATAGCTACTTTCAAAAGATTTTGCCCGGCGGTGCTTATTACACAAATTTCTTTTAGTGTTTTACTGCTCATTTGTGCATTGGCATACACACCTTCTATTGATTTATATCTTTCTTCCTGAATCTCTCTTGCTTTTATAACCCGCTCTCTTATGCGCTCGCTTTTTTCATATTGCTGTGTAGAGGATAGTTCGCTAAATGCAACGGGAGTTACTTCTACATGCAGATCAATTCTATCCAGCAATGGCCCCGATATTCTACTCAGGTATTTTTGCACCACACCCGGCCCGCAGGTGCATTCTCTTTCCGGATGATTAAAATATCCACAGGGGCAGGGGTTCATGCTGGCAATAAGCATAAAACTTGCCGGAAAATCCAGGGCTATTTTTGCACGGCTGATGGTAACTTTTCTTTCTTCCATTGGCTGGCGCATTACTTCCAGTACGGCTCTTTTAAACTCCGGCAGTTCATCTAAAAACAACACACCATTGTGTGCCAAAGAAATTTCTCCTGGCTGAGGATTACCGCCGCCTCCTACAAGTGCAACATCAGAAATTGTATGATGGGGAGATCTAAATGGGCGCTTACTCACCAGCGTTGCATTCTCCGGCAACTTGCCTGCCACACTGTGAATTTTGGTGGTTTCCAGCGCCTCCTGCAAAGTAAGGGGAGGAAGAATGGTTGGCAATCTTTTTGCCAGCATCGTTTTGCCTGCCCCGGGAGGACCAATGAGTATAGCGTTGTGTCCGCCTGCCGCCGCTATCTCCAGCGCACGCTTAATATTTTCCTGCCCTTTTACATCACAGAAATCTACATCAAAACTACTTTGAGCATAAGCAAATTCTTCTCTTGTGTTTACAATGGTAGGTTGCAGGCTTTCTTCATTTTTAAAAAATTCTATTACTTCGGTTATATGATTTACTCCATACACTTTTAAGTTGTTTACCATCGCAGCTTCCCTTGCATTGCTGGCCGGAACAATAAATCCTTCAAAACCTTCTTTGCGTGCCTGTATGGCTATGGGCAGTGCGCCACGAATAGGCCGGATGCTTCCGTCTAAACTCAGTTCACCCATGATAACAAAACGTTCCAGTCTTTCAGGATTTTCAATTTGTTCTGTAGCGCCTAATGTGCCAATAGCTATGGGAAGATCAAATGCAGAACCCGATTTTTTAATATCGGCAGGGGCAAGGTTTACCACCAGCTTGGTTCGGGGCATATAATAACGAATGCTTTTAATGGCACTCTCTACTCTTTGCAGGCTTTCTTTTACGGCGTTATCGGGCAGGCCTACGATGTAATAATTTTTGCCCTGGTTGTTTACGTTTACCTCCACAGTAATGCTGATAGCTTCTACTCCGTACACTGCACTGCCAAAGGTTTTTACCAGCATAAAAAATTGTTTTCAGTAGAGTAAATTAAGGAAATGTATTTTAGAAAAGAATATTATTTTATCAGCATTTCATCTATTGTACCAGCTAATATTTTCATAAAAGCGATTAAGCTATTTGTGGATATACCCGGTATTACCTCTTTTACAACAATAATTTGTCATCATTATTTTTTGGCTATTTTTATAAATACCGCTGCCAGACTTTAATAGGTGATGTTGGTCATTGCTTTTTATTTAAATACCAAAATCGTTAACCAGCGCCGGAATTGCTTAATCTTCATTTACTATTCTTTTAATTTTTTTTTGTGGAATACTATGCCTGATGAGCTACCAATTTTTCTCCCTTTTATTTTAAAAATATAAATTAATTTAAAAACAATAAAATGCGCTAAGGCGGGATATTATAAAAAAATCTTTACAAATCCTCCAGCATCTTTACCACACCTTCCCTTTGCAAAATCAGGTAGCCCAGCCGGTCGTTGCTAATGCCATTTCGGAGCTGGTAGCTAAAACTTAGTTGCCCATCTGTAACA
>JBKJSJ010000293.1:0-4762 GCA_046595965.1 Ferruginibacter sp. | reverse complement strand
TAAAAATGCCCTTGCAGCAGATCTTGTTTACAGTGCTGTATTTTTTGGCGGGTTTGTTTTACTGGAAAAATTTGCATTTAAAAAAGTAATAGCATAAAAAGTCAAAGGTCAAGAGTCGTTAGGCATTAGTCATTAGTCCATACCTCGCTCTACATTTTTGTATGGGGGCAATGAGCAACTCCGCAAATGATCTAATGAAGATTCAAGTTTAAAAACCCTGTTGAACCTCTTCAACCTCTTAAACTTCTTAAACCTTTGAAACCTTTGAAACTTTTGAAACCACTCACAGCTTTGAAACATTCCCTTCATACCAAACATCCACTTCCAGATTTTTTCCGTCTGCAGCGGCGGTAGCCAGTTCATCGCAGTGGTTGTTCCAGGGATTATCTGCATGGCCTTTTACCCAAACCATTTTAATCTCAAAATCCTTTGATAGGGCATAAAATATTTTCCAGAGATCAGGATTTTTTTTATCCCCTTTGAAATTGGTTTTTATCCAGGTATTGAGCCATCCTTTACTGATAGCATTAACAACATACTGGCTATCAGAATAAATAGTTACCGGCCATTCATTTTTTTTGATGGCACGCAGGCCTTCAATTACTGCCAGCAATTCCATGCGGTTATTGGTGGTAAACCTAAAGCCGCCCGATAATTCTTTTTTGTGCTGCCCGCTAAGCAGTACTACGCCAAAGCCACCCGGGCCAGGGTTTCCTCTTGCAGCACCATCGGTGTAAATTTTTATTGTGCTCAATTGCTAAAATTATTTTGCGTTAAGATATTTTTAAATTGAAAGTTAATGAGGCGGAAACACGACTGAGTAAAAAAAATAAATCACACCTGAAAAACGCCCGTCTTAAATTCTGCTATTACCGGATTTTGATCCGCTGCTTTTATTCCTTCACTAATCAGCATCCTTGTATCTGCAGGATTTATGATGCCATCTACCCATAATCTTGCAGCCGCATACTCCGGTTTGGTTTGGCGTGTATAGTTATCCGTTATAGTTTTAAGAATGGCTTTTTCTTCCTCCGCTGTTACTTCTAATCCTTTTGTTTTCATGCCAGCCACCTGAATTTGAAGCATGGTTTTGGCAGCCTGCTCACCACCCATCACCGCAATTTTTGCAGTGGGCCATGCATAAATAAATCGTGGGTCGTAAGCCTTGCCACACATAGCATAATTGCCTGCACCATAAGAGTTGCCAATGATGATGGTAATTTTTGGCACCACAGAATTGGCCACTGCATTTACTAATTTGGCTCCGTCTTTTATAATGCCGCTGTGCTCGCTGCGGCTACCCACCATAAAGCCCGTAACATCCTGCAGAAAAACAAGTGGTATTTTTTTCTGGTTACAATTCATAATGAACCGGGCAGCTTTGTCGGCACTGTCGTTATAGATAACTCCACCCAATTGCATTTCGCCTTTTTTACTTTTTACTATCAGGCGCTGATTGGCCACAATGCCTACCGCCCAGCCATCTATTCTTGCATATCCACAGAGAATTGTTTTACCATAATCAGCTTTAAATGCATCAAAGCTGCCTTCATCTACCAAACAATCGATAAGCGTATGCATGTCGTAAGGTTTGCTGTTGCCTTCGCTCATTATTGTATAAAGCTCACCTTTATTTAGGCGGGGCAGGGCAGGAGCAATGCGGTTAAACCCGGCAGAAGCAGGAGCACCCAGTTTACTCATAATATTTTTTACCCTGTCAAAACATTCTTCTTCTGTTTTAAATTTGTAATCGGCAATGCCCGATATTTCTGTGTGTGTAATGGCACCACCCAGTGTTTCTCCATCCATATCTTCACCTATGGCGGCCTTTACCAGGTAAGGGCCGGCCAGGTAAATGGAACCTGCACCTTCTACCATAATGGTTTCATCGCTCATAATGGGCAGGTAAGCTCCGCCTGCTACACAGGCCCCTGTAACCACAGCTATCTGTGTAATGCCCATGGCACTCATGCGTGCATTGTTTCTAAATATGCGGCCAAAGTTTTCTTTGTCTGGAAAAATTTCATCCTGCATAGGTAAAAAAACACCCGCACTATCAACAATGTAAATGATGGGCAAATAATTTTCCATGGCTATCTCCTGCATACGAAGATTTTTTTTTCCTGTGATGGGAAACCATGCACCCGCTTTTACGGTTTGATCGTTGGCAACAATAATACACTGCCTGCCACTTACATAACCAATGCCCGCTACTGTGCCGCCTGCAGGGCAGCCACCCTGCTCTTCATACATTTCATAACCGGCAAATGCGCCTATCTCTATAAAAGGTTTTCCTGTGTCGCATAAATATTCTATGCGTTCCCTTGCTACCAGTTTATTTTTTTCTTTCTGTTTCTGCGCTGCTTTTTTTCCACCGCCTTCGTATATTTTTTCCAGCTTCTTTTTTACCTGGCTCCATGCCATCTTGAGGGCATCTTCATTTTTATTTAATTCTATAGACATGACATGTAATTTATATAATGGCTGCAATAATTATTTAGCATGCCCGAAGATAATGAATAGGCTTTGTACCATAAAAACATGCAGTTGATTAAACTTAGTAGAAATTTGATTAAATAATTCTTTTAACCTTCCGATTTGATTTATAAATTAGCTAAATACTTTTCTATACCGAAATACTCGGGCACAGGTCGGCATTTACCAAACCCTACCGCACAAAAGCTAACCGAAATTTCAGCCACCCCACATTGGCCTAAAATAAAATTCCGTTTGGTATAAAAGTTAGTTGTATAAAGCAGTTAAATGCTTTGAAAAAAAATAGGTTTACTTTTGCAATGAATATTTTTTTATGACAGAAGATCTTTTGCAATTACTTAAAAAGTACGATGTACCCACACCAAGATATACCAGTTACCCCACGGTGCCTTACTGGGATTTTTCTACGCTCAATGAAGATAAATGGAGGCAATCTGTAATACAAACTTTTAATGCAGAAAATGGCGGCCTTTGTATTTATATTCATCTTCCTTTTTGCGAAAACCTTTGTACCTTCTGCGCCTGCAACAAACGCATTACAAAAAATCATGCAGTAGAAGATCCTTATATCAGTACCGTTTTAAAAGAATGGGAAATGTATAAACAAATGCTGTCCGATGCTCCCATCATAAAAGAAATTCATCTCGGTGGAGGCACACCTACTTTTTTTAGCCCGGCCAACCTGGTGCAACTTATTAAAGGCATTACAAAAGATGCGGTCATTGCACCGCATCATGAATTTAGTGTGGAAGTGCATCCTAATTATACCACCGAAGAACACCTGGAAAAATTAGCAGGTGCTGGCTTTAACCGCATCAGCCTGGGTGTGCAGGATTTTGATCCCAAGGTTCAGTTTATCATCAACCGCATTCAGACTTTTGAGCAAACCAAACAGGTGGTGGACTGGGCAAAAAAGCATGGTTACCAAAGTGTCAATATAGATTTAATTTATGGCCTGCCGCATCAAACATTAGAAAGTATTGAATATTCCATAGACCGCATACAATCCCTGATGCCTCACAGAATTGCCTTTTATTCTTATGCGCATGTGCCCTGGAAAAGCAAGGGGCAACGCAGATATACAGCAGCAGATCTTCCTAAGGCTGCTATGAAATGGCAAATGTATCATCATGGAAAAACATTGCTGGAAGCCGCTGGTTTTTTCAGTATAGGCATGGATCATTTTGCACTAAAAAATGATCCGCTATTTGATGCTGCAGCTAAGGGAAATCTTCACCGGAATTTTATGGGCTTCACTACCACCAATGCCAAACTCATCATTGGCTTGGGCGCTTCTTCAATAAGCGATAGCTGGGGTGCCTTTGCACAAAATGAAAAAGAAATAGAAGCCTATGAGCAAAAGGTAAATGCTGGTTCATTGCCATTGGTAAACGGGCATATGCTCAATGAAGAAGATATGATTATTAGAAAAAATATTCTGCAGATTATGTGTAACGATCATACTCAATTAGATGTTCAACTACTTTCGCCGGAGTATATTTTACATTGCAAAGAAGAACTGCAAAAATTGCAGGAAGATGATTTGATAATAATAGAAGACAATACTATAAGAGTAAACGATAAAGGAAAACTTTTTGTACGCAGTATTGCTGCCTGCTTAGATGCTTACCTGTGGCGCAATAAAGCATTAGCGGGTTCATTTAGCAAAGCAATTTAACCAGGTTTTAATGGTTGCTTTTTTAAAGAAAAATTTAGTACCATCATTCCGCTAAAGAGTGTAAATGCTGCAGCCAGTAAAGCTTCGTTTAAAAATGGGATCATCGTATTGCTGATGGCAGCTACACCCTGTATCATCAGTAATAATTCATTTAAAAATATTCCCCCCACAAAAATACCAATGCCCGTCATTGTTCTTTTACCCATTTTAAATATTTGTAAAGAACTAATATAGCCCAAAAGGAATAGCGTAATTACGCCAAGCAAAACAAGATGCAGGTAACCAATAACGATTGGCCTGAAACCAAATGCCAATTTACTCAGATAGGGAACTACAGAAAACAACTGGAGTGTAATTTTAATGCTGCAGGCTATGCCGCTTAGTGCCAGTAACCAATGACTATATTTGGGAAAATTATTTTTTATATGCCCGATATTTTTAAATATAAGTTGTATAAATAATATCCAGGCAGTGGTTTGTGCCAGCGCAGCCAATACTACCATCCAGTATAATAGCGGATGAATGGCAGCCCATAAAATAGATAAGAAATAAGCCGGCACACAAGAAACTGCAAAAAGCCAGAATATT
>JBKJSJ010000131.1:0-3533 GCA_046595965.1 Ferruginibacter sp. | reverse complement strand
AATAGATTCCCATACAGCTTTTAATATGGATGTTCCTGGCAGAACTCCTCAATTTCCACAGATATTGCATAAGGCTGGCGTAAAGAATTTATTTATCAGCCGTTTTAAAGAAGGCTTCTACAATTGGTATAGTCCGGATGGGTCTAAGATATTTACGTACAGTCCCGGAAATTATGGTTGGGCAATAATGTTTTATAAATACTTTGATGATGATGCGGCAACGGCGATGCATAAATTACACGAAGTTTTAAAAAATTGGAATGAATATTATTCATCCAGAAATTTACCCCCGCATTATGCAGTGGTAATTAGTAACGATGCCGCCGGGCCATCATTTTATAAGGATGTATTAAAGGAATGGAATGAAATTATTGAGGTATCTGGGTTACAGATTCCGACACTTAAATATTCAACGGCTGACCAATTTCTTAATTCTGTAAATGTTCCTGAAGCAAAAATTGATTCTATCTCCGGTGAAAGGCCTAACCTGTGGCTTTATATACACGGACCTGCACATTACGAAGCTATTAAAGCAAAGCGCTCTGCTGCAGTGCATTTACCTGCCGCTGAAATGTTTAATACAATCGCTGGTGTGCTTGATAATAGTTTTGATGCTTATCCAAAAAAACAATTTGATACGGCATGGTATAAATCTCTTTACCCCGATCATGGCTGGGGTGGCAAAAATGGCGATATTACAGATAGCATTTTCCGTTCGTACCTTGAAGAAGGAGATCACATTGCATTGCAAACACTTTATCCTGCTTTAAATAAAATAGCGGCAAAAGTAAATACCCGCAAAAGGGATCCTTTTATTGTTTTCAATGATCTTTCCTGGGGTAGAAAAGCCTTAGCATTGTTACCTTTAAAAGATACTGGGGTAAAATATATAGTACAGGATGCTAACGGAGTTTTGATTCCTTCGCAAATTATTCAGACTACCGATTCTGTTAGTCTCGCTTTTGTAACCAACGAAGTGCCTGCTATTGGATATGGTACTTATTATTTGGCAAAAGCATCTAATAGTGTTTCTCGTAAAAATGTAGCTAAATCGAATGCTTTCGAAAATGAATACTATAAAATAGAATTTGGTAACGGGGGGATAAAAAAATTATATGACAAACAATTAAAACAAGATTTGCTCAACACAACACGTTTTGCAGGTGGCGATATTCTTGACTTGGGATATGATGGGTTGGATGCCGGAGAATTTACAGAAATAACCCCAGCCAACATGAAACAATTTGATAAACTTAGTAACTATTCTTCAAGTTGGACAATAACTGATGAGGGACCCGTTTTAGTAACTTTTGAATGCAGGTACAAAATAAATGATGTTGATTTTAAACAAAGAATTACCGTCTATAATCAATTGAAAAAAATAGACTTCGAATATGAAATACCCGACTGGAAAGGTGTAAAAGGAAGGCAGTTAAGTTTTGCACTTCCAATCAATTCAAATACAGCTACTGTAAGTTATGATGTGCCCATGGGAATAGCTACTGTTCATCAATCTGAATTAAAAACAAGGCCGGGCGGATGGGGTTGGGATGGAACTTACTCTCAAAGTCCGGAAGAAATTCATCCACGGGAATCTCAAAATTTTGTGACTGCAAGCAACAATAACTTCGGGCTTACACTTTCTTCCACATTAGCTGTATTTGACTGGATAGACCCAACCAGAGATGCTGTTAGTTACCCGGTTTTGCAAGCGGTTATGCTAACTTCTCAAAAAAGTTGCCATGGAGAGGGACCTTGGTATTATCAAAAAGGAAAGCATGTTTTTCGGTTTTCTATAACTTCTCATAAGCCAGGCTGGAAAAATGGTTTTGCCTTCGGTATAGGTAACAATCATGCATTATACACTGTGGCGCCAGTTTCAGATAAAAAAGGAGTATTGCCTGAACAGTTGAGCTTTTTTAAATCTTCTTCTCCCTTTTCATTAATAACTGCTATTAAAAAAGCAGATAGCGATAATGATGTGATAGTACGAATAGTAAATATGGATAACAAGCCTGCTAACAATACAATCCAACTTTTCAAAAATATCAACTGGCTTAAAAAAAGTAATCTTATTGAAGAGGAGGGAGGAGCTTTGAAAATACATGGAAATGAAATAAAAATTCCCTTAAATAAGAGTTCAATCGAAACATTTAAAATTGGTTTAATTAATAAAAATACTAAACTACCACAATGAAATTAAGAGGCAAACCTTACGTAATACTTATATGCGCAACCGCAGGGCTGGGAGGTTTCCTTTTCGGTTTTGATACCGCTGTTATTTCAGGAGCTGTAAATTTTTTAAGAGAAAAATTTCAGTTAAGTCCTGCAATGGAAGGTTGGATAATGAGTTCCGCATTACTTGGATGTGTTATTGGGGCAGCTATTGCGGGCTACCTGTCGGATAAGTACGGAAGGAAAAAGATTTTGTTGATGTCAGCATTTCTTTTTATTATTTCTTCCTATGGTTGTATGATTGCTGAAAGTCCTGCTTTTCTTGTTTTTGCAAGAATTGTAGGCGGGGTTGGTGTTGGTTTTGCAGCAATGGTTGCACCAATGTTTATCGCTGAATTATCTCCCGCAAATTTAAGGGGCAGGCTTGTATCATTCTACCAACTTTCAATTACAATGGGCATATTATGCTCTTATTTATCAAACACCTTTCTACTACAATATGCTTCTATACATGCAGGTGATAAAGGCGGAGGCTTTATAGATTATTATTTTATAGAAGAGGTATGGCGAGGGATGCTTGGATCTAATATAATACCCGCTGTTTTATTCTTTTTCTGTCTGCTATTTATTCCTGAAAGCCCCAGGTGGCTTGTAAAAGAAAACAAAAATAAAGAGGCTTTTAAGATACTCGAAAGAATTAATGGGACTGAATTAGCAAGCCTGGAATTAGAAGATGTAAAAGGTACTATCACAAAAGAAAAAAGCAGTTTGAAGCAATTATTGCATCCTAAAATGAAAGTTGCATTAATCATTGGTTTGGTCCTGCCTTTTTTCAGTCAGCTTACAGGTATTACCACAGTAATGTATTATGCTCCTGCTATCTTTGAGAAGGCAGGTTTTCAAGCTGGCTCAGCCATGGGAAGTGCCGCTGTTATTGGTTTTTTTAATATGATTTTTACGGTGGTAGCAATTTGGAAAATTGATAAATGGGGAAGGAAGCCTTTGCTTATCTGGGGCTTTACCGGACTTAGTTTTGCACTGATGTTAATCGGCTGTTTGTTTTATAATAACAGTGGCTCTAATCTTTTACTTGGCTCTTTCATATTTTACATAGCTGTTTTTGCAGCAACTCTTGGCCCCGGGGTTTGGGTAGTTATTTCAGAAATTTATCCTACAAAAATCAGGGGTAGGGCAATGTCTTTAGGTACACTTTCTTTATTTGTAGGTTCAACTTTTGTTACGCAAACATATCCCATTCTAAGAGAGTCTTTGGGAATTGGATTAACCTTTTTTCTTTATGGATTAGCTATGCTACCGGCAGCCTTTTTTGTAAAAAGAATGGTGCCTGAAACAAAAGG
>JBKJSJ010000068.1:0-8168 GCA_046595965.1 Ferruginibacter sp. | reverse complement strand
GTTGTAAAGACAGTATCATCAGAAACGTTACCGCAGGCTTTTCCAATGGAGATTTCTCTTACAAACAAAATACCTGCAACCCTTTATCGGTTCAATTTTTTAATATTGGCAACAGCCTTTCAAATACATATTGGTCTTTTGGAGATGGCAATACCATTACAGGTAGCACAAGTCCTGTGCATGTATATGCTGCCACAGGAAACTATACCGTAAAATATGGTTTTCAAAATGGCACCTGTCTAGATACCGTTATAAAAAATATATCCATTAATATTTTACAAAGCAATATCATTCTTACTGCAGATACTACTCTCTGTTTCAATACCACAAAAAAATTGCTTACACAACCTGCTCTCAGTTTTTGCTGGTCGCCAACCAGTTTTTTAAATGATCCATTATCGCCCAATCCAATAACTTCTACGCCGGGCTCTATCACCTATTATTTTACTGCAGAAATACCAGGCATCAACATTATTACCAACGGAAATTTTAGTGCAGGCAATACTGGCTTTACGTCGGCTTATAATTTTGCAGTCAATAACACAACCGAAGGTCAATATTTTGTAGGCACAAGTCCACAGGCATGGAACGCAGCACTTAGCAATTGCACCGATCATACAGGCGGCAATGGCAACATGCTTTTGGTAAATGGTTCGCCTGCTCCCGATGTAAAAGTCTGGTCGCAAACGGTTACGGTTACACCCAATACGAACTATGCTTTTTCTTCCTGGATACAGGCTTTATATCCACCCAATCCTGCGCAATTAAGTTTTTCTATCAATGGATCGGATGTAGGAACCATGATCACTGCAAGTTTACCTACCTGCACCTGGAGCCAGTTTTATACCACCTGGAACTCGGGTAACAATACCAGCGCAAATATTTCTATTATCAATAAAAATACATTTGTGCAGGGCAACGATTTTGCATTGGATGATATATCCTTTGCTCCGGTATTAATAAAAAGAGATAGTGTAAAAATAAGCATCGATACGCCTTTTGTAAGAACACTCACAGACACGGCTACCTGCAAAGGCAAGCCGGTACAATTAGCCAGTACAGGTGCAGCGCAGTACAGTTGGACTCCCTCTGCAGGCCTTAGCAATACATCTGTAAGCAACCCCATTGCTAATCCTGCAGACACTACCCGGTATATTGTTACCGGCACTAACGCCAGGGGTTGCATTGCAAAAGATACGGTGATGGTATTTGTAAAAAAACTGCCGGTAATTTCCAGGTCTGCCAATGATACAGTTTGCATAAATCAAACTGTACAAATGTTTGCTACAGGCGGTGTAACTTATAGCTGGTTGCCGGCAAACACATTAAACAATCCCGCTATAGCCAATCCCATAGCCACTCCTGCGGCTACCACAAATTATACTGTAGTGGTTACCGGGGCAAACAATTGTGTGAATACAGATTCTGTAAAAATTACAACCAAGGCAATGCCTGCCTTTACTATTAATGCAGATACCGCTACCTGTGTAAATGGCAAAGCACAATTAACTGCAGGCGGTGGAACTTCTTATTTATGGAGCCCTGCATCCATGCTTAATAATGCAGCCATTGCAAACCCGGTGGCTACTGTTTCTATCAATACTAATTTTACAGTTATCATAAAAGATAATATCTGCAACCTGGCAGATACTTTATTTACCAATGTGAGTACGGATCTTGCACTGCCCGATATAGTAGCCGCAAAATCAAACGATATGGATTGTGTGTTTAATATTGTGCAGTTGTCTGTTACTGGTGCCGATGTATTTGTATGGACACCGGCAACTGATTTAAGCAGTGCTGTTATTGCTAATCCTGTAGCTTCTCCAATCGTAAGCAGGCAATACAAAGTGGTGGGCACAAATATTATTAACAACTGCTCATCAAGCGATACCATTACTGTATTTGTAAAAGCACCGGCAGGCCCTAAATCTTATATCCCAAATTCGTTTACACCAAATGGAGATGGCGTAAATGATTGTTTTAAAGTGGGCGATTTTGGCACCATAAAAACGGTTGATATTACTATTTATAACCGTTATGGAAATTTAGTTTTTCATACAAAGAATGCCACCCTTTGCTGGGATGGAAAATACAAAGGGCAACCCGCAGAAATAGGCAACTATGTTTACTACATAAAAGTTTTAAACGATTGCGGAGAAGAAATTAAAAAAGGAAATTTATTACTGTTCCGGTAAGTATTTCTTTTTTCAATATACTGCAGACTACATGATCCTATTGATTATTTGATTTCAAATGATACGGTGATACGGCCAACTATTCTGGTTCTTTGTAAAAATTCTGCAAAAAAATATTTAGACTTTACTCCTTCACTTGTTGTAGAAAATACTTTCTGCTTCCACTGCATTAATAGACCGCAATACTAAATTTGAAATCTATCAAAATGAAGGAGTAAAGTATTACCTGATTGTGGATACTGAAAATAAAAAAATTGAAATTTACCAGTTAAGTAATGATAAATATGTGATGATGCCTGCAAAAGAAGAAAATAGTTTTGAATTTAGTTTTGAAGACGATTGTTTGGCCAACGTAAACCTGCAAGAGGTTTGGGTAGAATAAAAAAAGCCGTTTCATTTTCTGAAACAGCTTTTTAATATTTTTTACTTACTATTATTTAGTGCCTTAATGTAATTTTATTTTCATACGAAATGCCATTAAAAGAAGTTGAAATTGTAAAGCTCAAGGTAGTGCTTGTTAATTCATCTAATGTAGCTGCTGTTCCATTAAAATTAAGTTTTGTTTCATTATCGGTAAAAGCCCATATACCAGTTTCAATTTGTGGATCTAATGGATCGCATTTGGTTGCACCTTCATTACTTTCAAAAGTATTATCAGTTTTAAATACAAAATAGCCGTCCAGCTCGCAAGCACCATATGAGCCTATGTCTTCCTG
Source organism: Ferruginibacter sp. (assembly GCA_046595965.1). Lineage (GTDB taxonomy): Bacteria > Bacteroidota > Bacteroidia > Chitinophagales > Chitinophagaceae > Ferruginibacter. Next base: position 5,254 of record JBKJSJ010000068.1, on the reverse strand, counting down.
CCAGGCACCAGATCCTGTTCTTGACATATCTGAAACAATTTTCCAGTTGCCAGTGGTAATTAGTGTTGTTCTTGTTTTACTATCTGTTTTGCTACAGGAGGCAAATAACAACATTGCTGCAATAGCAATAAAAGAAAGGCGAATCATTTTTTTCATAAAGGGTATTTTAAATTTGAAAAATAAAAGTACAGAAAATAAGCAGTACAGAACCTATAATTAGCAATAATGCTGCCTGAAATTTAAAATAAATATTTTAAGCAATAAAACAGATGAAATAAAATTCATACTCTTTCTAAATCCTGCAATTAGGATAAAAGTTTCTCCAGGTCGTCCAGGTCTTTGTGGCGGCCTGCTGCTTTTTTAGATGCAACTAAATCTGAGAGATACAGATACCGTACTTTGGTATTTTCTATTTCTATAAACAATGCATTTTCAAAAGCGTCTTTAAATTCCACACCCTTCAATTTTGTAATAATATCAATACACAAAGGTGAACGCCCGATTGAAAACACATCAAACTTTGCTCCCAGAAAATTTCCCTCCGTTATATCAAAAACGGGCATGCCAAAAATTGCAAATGCTTTTCTTAATTTAATGTAATTATCGCCTGTTTGGTTTACCCATATATCCAGGTGATGTGTAGTTCTGTAATATCCATGCATAATTACTGCATAGCCTCCCACAACTATATATTCTGTATGAGAAACATTTAATGCAAATAAAAAATCTTTAAAATCTGATGCAAAAATATCCTTCATGGCGCAAACTTTCTTGCTGAAAAAACGGATCTGTCAATTTTAAGCGGATCCCCTTCCTTTATGCCATAAATAGTACAGGTAAGATGAAATGATAACCGCAGCCTGTCGGCCAAAGAAGTTTCTTTTGAAAATAAAACATCTTTTGCAGCCTCCTCAAAACTTTGAGCTTTAAAAATTGTTTTGTCAATTTTAAATTCTTTCATGGCTTGAAGTTAAAACAAATGAAATAAATGACAGAAGAAGATAGACTAAAGACAACTGACAACTATCACAACAATTTATAATTCACCATTCACTCTCCACTCCCAAATCTGCACTACTTATGTATCTCACTCGTAAAATGAAATTCTATATCCGGGTTATTGGTACGTTCGGTATTAAGGAACCATTCGCTCTGAGCCAGGTAAACCAGGTGGCCATCTTTATCTTCGGCAATATTGGCCTGTTTATATTTGGTAAAGTCGTCTAACTTTTTTGGATCATTACTGGTTATCCAGCAGGCTTTGTAAAAAGGCAGGTTGTTCATCTGCACCGATGCACCATATTCCTGCAGCAGGCGATATTGAATTACTTCAAACTGCAGCTCGCCTACACAACCAATAATTTTTTTATTGCCCCCAAACTGTGTAAATAATTGTGCCACTCCTTCATCGGTCAACTGCAGCAATCCCTTTTCCAATTGCTTTGTTTTCATCGGGTCTTTGTTTATTACTTCCTTAAATATTTCGGGAGAAAAACTGGGAATGCCCGTAAAAAAAAACTGTTCGCCTTCTGTAAGTGTGTCGCCTATTTTAAAATTACCTGTATCAAATAATCCTACTACATCGCCGGGATAGGCTTCTTCAATTACATCTTTTTGGCGGGCCAAAAAACTATAGGGATTGCTAAAGCGTACATCCTTTTGCAGCCGCACATGATTGTAATAAGTATTGCGTGCAAACCTTCCGCTGCAAACCCTAAGGAAAGCAATCCTGTCACGGTGCTTGGGATCGAGGTTGGCATGAATTTTAAAAATAAATCCGCTGAATTTATTTTCGCCGGGGTTAATATCCCTTACTGTGGTATGCCTGGGCCTGGGCGTAGGTGCTATGCGGATAAAAGTATCCAGCATTTCTTTAACGCCAAAATTATTTACCGCACTCCCAAAAAATACCGGGGCAGTATTGCCGGCAAGATAATCTCCCTCATTCAATTCTCCGTAAACACCATCTATCAGTTCCACATCCTCTCTTAATGTATCTGCATCTGCTTTACCAATTTTAGTATCCAATACAGCATCATTTAAATCGCTGATGGTAAGAACATTTTCATCATTGCCCTTTGTGCCTGCAGCAAAAAGCACCAGGCTTTTTTGATGCAGGTCATACACCCCCTTAAAATCTTTTCCGCTGTTAATGGGCACCGTCATAGGATGCAATTGTATGTGCAGTTCGTTTTCTATTTCTTCTAAAAGATCAAAACGGTTTTTACCATCTCTATCCATTTTATTAATGAAAACAATCACCGGCGTTTTGCGCATGGCTATTACTTCCATCAGCCGCCTGGTTTGTGCTTCCACCCCATTTACACTGTCTATCACCAGCACCACACTGTCCACAGCGGTAAGGGTGCGGTAAGTGTCTTCTGCAAAGTCTTTGTGCCCCGGGGTATCCAGCAGGTTTATCAGGTGGCCTTCGTATTCAAAAGTCATTACACTGGTGGCCACACTAATACCCCGCTGGCGTTCTATTTCCATAAAATCGCTGGTGGCATGTTTTTTTATCTTATTGCTTTTTACCGCTCCGGCTACCTGTATGGCACCGCCAAAAAGTAAAAATTTTTCTGTCAATGTAGTTTTTCCCGCATCGGGGTGAGAGATGATGGCAAAGGTCTTGCGCCTGTTTATTTCGTCAATATATTTCATAAAGGGCGCAAAGATAAGATTTCAAAGGTTTGAGGGGTTAAAGAGGTTTAAAAAGTTTAAGACGTTTAAGGTTTGAGGTTTAAGGTTTAACGTTTAAGGTTTAACGTTTAAGGTTTTTTATACTTGAAGATATATTTAGTACTTCAAAGATTTCACTTTTCACTTTTCACTATTCACTTTTCACTGTTCACTTTTCACTATTGCCCCTTAACTACTTCCTTAATTATCTCCGTTTGCTTCTCCCCCTGCTGCACGGTTTTTTTTCCCTGTTCTACTTCTACCGTAGTTGCAATAACTGCATAGCTGTTGGGATAAATAGAACTGCCAAATTTTATTGCATAAGCCTTGGTAAATTCTGCACCAAAATATAAAATGGTAGAAGAATAATAAATCCAAACCATCAGTACCACCAATGAACCTGCAGTGCCATAAGTACTGCCAATATTTGTTTTACTGATGTAAAATGAAATGCCAAATTTGCCGAGCATAAAAAGCAAGGCAGTAGCTATGGAACCTGCCATTACATCTCTCCATTTTATTCTGGCATCGGGTAACACTTTAAAGATTACGGCAAATAAAATGCTGATAACTGCAAATGAAATAAAAACATTGAGTATATAAAAAACGATGACGGCCACTTCCGGAAATTTTTGAATCAATCTTACATTCAAAGCTTCCAGCAATGCAGACACGCCCAAAGAAACCAATAATAAAAAACCCAGGCTGCCAATAACACCAAAAGATAACAGGCGGATTTTTACCATTTGCCACCAGGTATTTTTTCCGGGTTTTGGTTTAAGGCCCCAGATAGAATTAATAGAATCCTGTATCTCTGCAAATACAGTAGTTGCCCCAATGAGCAAGGTAATAATTCCTATAACGGCAGAAATTCCTGACTGCCCGCTGATAGCAGCATTTTTTATAATCTGTTGCAATTGCAGGGCAGTATCGGAACCTACAAAGTTTTCCATCTCCCGGTAGATGCCACCTTCAATGGCTTCCCTGCCCAAAAACTTTCCGCATAAATATAATATCACAATGAGCAGCGGCCCCAGAGAAAAAATGGTATAGTATGCAAGCGATGCACTGAGCTTTAAAACTTTATTCTCAAAAAATCCTTTAAAGGAATTTTTAAGTACTTGCCACAAACCTTTTACAGTAATTTTTTTCATACATAATTTTTTATGCAAAAAAGCAGCCAGAAAGACGACGTACAACGGACTAACGATAACATACAACGAACGGCCAACTATTGATTAATGAATAATGACTCCCGCCTCCCTATTACTCCCATGCCATCCAATCCAGCAAAAGATTTTGGGCCCACAATGCATTTTGATCTACTCTTAAAATATTAAACGTTACAGATGCAGCAGAAATAGATCTTATGGTTACCACAAATGTATCATCATAATTTGTGCCTGCTTCATGCCTTGCAGTAGCCACAATTTTTGGTATGCCTGCAAATGCTTGGGGAAAGCTGAAAGTAAAAACTTTAAAAGCAGTACCATTGGCTCCTACAGAGATAGTGCCAGCCTGCTGTTTAGAAATAAGGGAACCATTACCAACAATAAGATTTTCAATTTCTACATTCCCATTTTTCCTCACCAGCATTGCATTTGAACGGGTATTATTATCAGTACCGTTTCCTACTATCAATAAGGCAGATGTAGGCGTTACCGCAGTTTCATCGGCCAGAAGCAGCGAATCATTGTACATTCCCAGCACAGTAGATGCATAATTTTTAGCAACCGTATTATTGCCCGATGCAGAAGAATGAGTACCACCTGCAGAAGTAAAAAACCCGGCAGCAATAGAATTTTCTCCCCTTGCAATTGTGCTGTGCCCAAATGCTGTAGAGAATAATCCAACATTAGCAGTATTCCATTGGTTGCCTGCAACATAACCCGCACGAAAAGCCGATTTGCCGGGATAAAACATGAGTCGTGCTCCTGCTCCCATATCAGGCACGGTGGATGATAAATTATTAACAGTACCCGAAACCAATATTCCTTTTGTTGTACTTGCAGCAAGATCTACATGCAACAATGCATCCGCATTGGGAGCCGCAGTACCTATGCCTACATTCTGTGCAGTTGAGTTTAATAAAATTGCGGAAAATAAAAGAAGTACCATTATTTTTTTCATGACATTTATTTTAGAAATCTAATATAGTTAAAAATTGAGGAAAGGCCACTGACGACTGACTACTGAAAACATCCCACATCCCTTTCAGAATGATCTTCGTCATGAAGAATTTTGCTGCCAAAAAGCAGCCATTTTAATTGAATTATGTTTCTGATCAACTTGAAATAATACCAACTTGATTTATAATTTAGCCCAATACTTTTCTATACCGAAATACTCCGGTACAGGTCGGCAATTTACCGAACCCTACCGCACAAAAGCTAACCGAAATTTCAGCCACCACACATTGGCCCAAAATGAAATTCCGTTTGCTGCTAGTTGTTAGCCCTGAGCTGTTAGTATTGAATTTTTCCCTCACTTACACTTCTGAACTATTAATCATTGACCAATTACCCCCTACAAAAATGTTGGACATTCACCATTCATTATTCACTATCCTCCAGCC
>JBKJSJ010000435.1:0-8248 GCA_046595965.1 Ferruginibacter sp. | reverse complement strand
TTATTCTTGGCAAAGCATCCGCAGGCGGTTATACTCCTCCCAAATTTCTGCTACAATGGCTGCTGCTGGCTCAATAGAACGAATCATTGAACTTACTTGCCCTATCTCCAGTTCTCCCTCCTCAAGCTGGCCTTCAAACATTCCTTTTTTGGCCCTTCCGCTGCCCAATAATTTTTCAAGGTCTTCCTTAGGAGCTGCATTTTTTTCGGCCTGCTGCACCTGCTCAAAAAAAGAATTTTTTATTAATCTTACGGGAGTGAGTTGTTTTAAAGAAAGGATCGTATCCCCTTCTCCGGCGTTGATTACAGCATTTTTAAAATTAATATGACTGGATGCTTCGTGGCTCGCTACAAAACGACTTCCTATCTGCACTGCGCATGCACCCAGTATAATGGCTGCCAGCATTTGCTTTCCTGTAGCAATGCCGCCTGCAGCAATAACCGGTATTGAAACTTTTTCGCATACTGCCGGTATTAATACAAAGCTGGTGGTTTCTTCTCTTCCATTGTGGCCACCGGCTTCAAACCCTTCGGCCACAACTGCATCGCAACCTGCATCCTGGGCTTTAAGGGCAAATTTGCTGCTGCTTACTACATGCACTACTGTGATGCCTGCCTGTTTTAATATCCCTGTATAAGTTTTAGGGTTGCCTGCACTTGTAAATACTATGGGAACTTTTTGGTCTATAATGGTTTGTATGTGTTGGTCAATATCAGGGTATAATAATGGAACGTTTACTGCAAAAGGTTTATTGCTTGCTCTTTTATACTGTTCAATGTGCTCTTTTAAAACAGCAGGATACATACTGCCGCTGCCAATTATGCCCAACCCACCTGCATTACTTACGGCACTGGCCAGTTTCCAGCCGCTGGCCCATATCATTCCGGCCTGTATAATGGGTTTGTCTATTTTGAATAATTGTGTAATGCGTTTGGTTGAATGCTCCATGAGTTGTAGAATAGCTTAAATTAAAAAAATTGCCTAGTGGCAATATTTATTTTGTTCCCAATAACCAAAGTTAAACCTTCAAACCTCTCGAACCTTTGAACCTCTTGACATTTTAAAACATTCTACCTCGTTCCTCCACCCAAATCTATAGCGGTATTGTCTCCGATATTCAAATTGCGGCTCACGCCTTTTACTTCTGCATCGCTGCCAATGAGCGAATTGTTCAGTACAATTTCAAACAGGTTAGAATAAGCTCCAATGATAGAATCTTTTATAATGGAATGACTGATGGTAGAATTTTCCCCAATGGCCACATTGGGGCCTATTACAGAATTTTGTATCATACAACCATCGCCGATGCTTACCGGCGGAATAATGATACTGTTTTTAAAATGATGGGCTTCATTTATATTTCCTCCAAATTTTTTAAGCAGGATAGCGTTGGATTCCAGCAGTGTTTCCTTTTTGCCACAGTCAAACCAATTGGGAACTTTGTAAGATTTAAACTTTGCGCCCATTTGTATCATACACTGCAAAGCATCTGTAAGGCTAAATTCATCGTAGCTGTTCAGCTTGGCTTCATTCAGGGATTTAAGGCAGGAATATAAAAATTCCGTTTCTCTTATTTTATATACTCCTACCAGGGCCATATTACTTTTGGGTATTGAAGGTTTTTCCACCACCCTGGAAATAAAACCATCCTCTTCTATTTCTGCTACTCCAAAATTTCGGGGATCATCTACTTTTTTTACACCCAATACCGAATGGGGATTATCCAGCACTTCTTTAAGATCGTAGGAAGCAATGGTATCACCCAGCACTATCAGCACTTCATCTTTGCCCACTAAATCCCTGGTAAGATCAATGGCATGGCCGGTACCATACCTTTCATTCTGCGATACAAAGCTGCAATTGAGTTCGGGATAGTGGGTGGTAACGTAATCCTTTATCTTTTCGCCCAGGTAACCAATAATGAAAATAAAATCTGTGATGCCCGCATCTTTTAACTGATCTACTATTATGCTTAATATGGTTTTTCCTGCTAATGGAATTAACGCCTTGGGTTGTGTATAGGTGTGGGGGCGAAGTTTGGTACCTGCTCCCGCTACTGGTATAATGGCCTTCATTGATAAACTTTCCGTTATTCACGGACAATTTTGTTTACAATATTATTTACGCTGCTTTTTTGGGGAGTGAAAGTAGTGAATTTTGGCTGAATACATATTTTACAATGGATATACCTGCTTTACCTTTCACATGCTATTATTTTTGTAACCGTGTGTGCTTATATTTGCGGTCTAAAAAATACGGATGCAAAAAGATAAAGTAATTTTTGACTTAATTGATAAAGAACTTCAGAGACAGCGGGATGGAATAGAACTAATAGCAAGTGAAAACTTCACCAGCCTGCAGGTGATGGAGGCAATGGGCACTTCGCTTACCAATAAATATGCAGAAGGCTACCCCGGCAGGCGTTATTATGGTGGATGCGAAGTGGTAGATGAAATAGAACAACTGGCTATAGACAGAATAAAGCAGGTTTTTCATTGTGAGTATGCCAATGTGCAACCACACAGCGGCGCACAGGCCAATGCAGCACTGATGCTGGCAATATTACAACCTGGTGATAAAATTCTTGGACTCGATCTGAGCATGGGCGGCCACTTAACACATGGTTCCGCTGTAAATTTTTCAGGCAAATTATATCAACCATTTTTTTACGGTGTAAAAAAAGATACCGGGCTGATAGATTATGAAATGCTGGAAGAAAAAGCAAGAACAGAAAAACCGAAATTAATTATTTGCGGTGCATCGGCCTACAGCCGGGATATAGACTATGTAAGGATAAGAAAAGTGGCAGATGAAATAAATGCATTTGTAATGTGTGATATGGCACACCCTGCGGGTTTGATAGCAAAGGGATTATTAAGTTCTCCTTTTGACCATTGCCATTTTGTAACCAGCACCACCCACAAAACATTGCGTGGCCCAAGAGGTGGAATTATTTTAATGAAAAAAGATTTTGTAAATCCTTTTGGATTAAAAGACATGAAAGGCAATGCACGCATGATGAGCAACCTGCTGGACATGGGCGTTTTTCCGGGCACACAGGGGGGGCCGCTGGAGCATGTTATTGCAGCCAAGGCTATTGCCTTTGGAGAATTGCTAACCGATGAATTTACTGCTTACATAAACCAGGTGCAAAGCAATGCACAGGCTATGGCCAAAGCATTTACATTAAAAGGATATGAAATAATAAGTGGTGGCACAGACAATCATTTAATGCTGATAGACCTGCGCAATAAAAATATAACCGGCAAAAAAGCACAGGAAACCCTGGATAGGGCACATATAACCCTTAATAAAAATGCAGTGCCTTACGATGATAAAAGTCCGTTTGTAACCAGTGGCATACGGGTAGGTGTACCCGCTATTACTACCAGGGGTATGAAGGAGGAGCACATGCAAACTGTGGTGGATCTTATTGATAAAGTGCTTATGAATATTGATGATGAACCAACCATTGTTTCTGTAAAAGAAGAAGTAAAATTATGGATGAAACAGTTTCCCCTTTATCCTGAATTAAAATAACAAAAATCCCTTCCTAAATAAAAGGGAACAAAAAAAATAAATTATGATTCAGAGAATACAAACCATCTGGCTCCTGCTTGCTTCGGCTGCTGCATTTGCAGGATTACAATTTCCCTATTATGCCGGTACCAATGCTCAAGGCATTCCTTCTTATATTTTAAAGGGAACCGAAAATATTCAACTCATTTTGGTAACAGCGGCAGTGGCTGTAATTGCATTGATTACTATTTTTTTGTACAAAAACCGCAAACTGCAATTGCGCCTCTGTGTAGCGGGCATAGCTTTGGAAGCATTGGTTATCTTTTTATATTATACCGAAATTAAAAATTTCCAGGGTGGCACCTATGCCCTTACAGCATTGCTGCAGGGATGCATTGTTTTGTTTTTATTTTTAGCTGCCAGGGGCATAAGCAGGGATAATAAAATTATAAAAGAAAGCAGCAGGCTTCGGTAATTATTTTTTTTAACTTCTTAAAATTCCCGGCGCATCCGGGTTATGATTAATAAAAAAAAATATTTAAATATTAATATTTACTTACATTCGGTTAATGTTTTCTCAAAACATACATATTATTTCCACAACATTTGTAGCTTTTTTTTCTACAACAATTATTATTACGCCTACCCGTTAAGGGTACACTATTTTCATATTAACTCCGGGGCTTCGGCTTTTCATCTGCAACAGTGGTTGCTTCATGAATGTTTAAAAAATTTAAATCATCTATCAAAAAAATAAAATGCAGGTATTAAAATTCGGCGGCAGTTCAGTAGCCAATGCAGACAATATAAAAAGAGTAATGGCGGTGGTAAAACACAAGTTAACAACCGACAGCACAATTGTAGTAGTATCAGCATTGGGAGGCATAACAGACCTGCTTTTGCAGTGCAGTCAAATGGCATCAGAAGGTAATGAGACTTACAAAGAAAAACTGGTGGAAACAGAGCAGCGGCATCTGCAGGCAGTAAGAGAACTCATTCCCATTCATCATCAAAGCAGCGTGTTAAGTTTTGTAAAAACTCAATGCAATGAAATTGAAGATATCTGCAATGGAATTTTTTTGTTGAAAGAATTATCAGAACGTACCAAAGACCGTATAGCCAGTTATGGCGAATTGCTATCTTCCAGGATTATTGCTGCCAGCCTGCAGGCAGAAAGCATAGAAACTCATTGGATAGATGCCGGAAAACTTATTAAAACAAATGCAGATTATGGAAATGCCCTGGTAGATTTTTCGGCTACCAATATCAACATCTTAAATTATATAAATGAACATGCTGCAGGTTTGTACCTGGTGCCCGGTTTTGTTGCCAGCAGTGCAGAAGGCATTAGTACCACACTGGGCCGGGGAGGCTCGGATTATACCGCAGCTATTTTTGCCGCAGCACTTCATGCAACCGTATTGGAGATATGGACCGACGTTTCGGGCATGATGACTGCCGACCCAAGGCTGGTAGCCAATGCACAAATTATTCCGCAGATATCTTACCAGGAAGCCATGGAGCTTTCGCATTTTGGTGCCAAAGTAATTTACCCTCCAACCATACAGCCGGTAATGAGCCAGGGAATTTCTGTGTGGATAAAAAATACTTTTGCGCCTCAGGATAAAGGAACTGTTATACAACAACAGGTATCTGAAAATACCAGCAGCGTTACCGGAATTTCCAGCATTAATAACATAGCACTTATAAGCCTTGAAGGCAGTGGTATGATAGGCATACCGGGTTTTTCCAAACGATTATTTGCAGCACTTGCATCCAGTAAAATAAATGTAATACTCATCACACAGAGTTCATCGGAACATTCTATTTGTGTGGGCATAGACGCCTCCAGCCTGGTAGCCGCAAAAAAAACAATTGATGAAGCATTTGCTTACGAAATAGAACTAAAAAAAGTAGAGCCCCTGTTAGTGGAAAGTAATTTATCTGTTGTGGCACTCGTTGGCGACCGCATGAAAAATCATACCGGCATTAGTGGTAAACTTTTTAGTGCATTGGGTAAAAATGGTGTAAACATCCGGGCCATATCGCAGGGATCGTCTGAAAGAAATATCAGCACCGTTATCAGCAGTGCCGATGTAAAAAAAGCCATCAATGTAATTCATGAAGCATTTTTTGAGAAAGAAATAAAAGAGATAAATGTATTCATTGCAGGGGTAGGCAATGTGGGTAGTAAACTGCTTGCACAAATAAAACAGCAGCAGGATTACCTGCTGCAAAATATGCGGTTGAAAATAAAAATTGCAGGCATAGCCAACAGCAAAAAAATATACATAGATGAAGAAGGCATTAACCTGGATAACTGGGAAACTTTACTGGCAGCAGGTGAGCCCGCAGGCATACAAACATTTATTGAAACCATTCGGCAAAAGAATCTTAGAAATACAGTGTTTGCAGATGTTACTGCAAACGATACGGTAGCTACTGTTTATGACAGCCTGTTGCAAAAAAGTATTGCCGTGGTGGCCTGCAACAAAGTAGCCTGTTCATCTTCTTATGCTTATTACCAAAAATTAAAACATTTGGCTACCGAGTTTAATACAAAATTTTTATTTGAAACCAATGTAGGTGCAAGCCTTCCTATCATTGGCACATTAAACGATTTGCTGCGCAGCGGAGATACCATAAACCGCATGCAGGCTGTACTGAGTGGCACACTCAATTTTGTTTTTAATAATTATGATGGTAATAAAAGTTTTGCATCGGTGGTAAAGCAGGCGCAGGATGAAGGTTACACAGAACCCGACCCCAGGCTGGATCTTAGTGGAAAAGATGTAATGCGAAAAATAATGATACTGGCCAGGGAAGCAGGAGAGGTGATGGAAATGGAAGACATCAGCAATAATTCTTTTATGCCCGAAGCCTGCATGCAGGGAAACGTAGATGATTTTTATAAATCAATGGAAGCACATGAAGCGCACTTTAAAAAAATATATGACGATGCAGCAGCAGCAGGATGCAAATTAAAATTTGTGGCCAGTTATGAAAACGGAAAAGCTGCTGCCGGTCTGCAGCACATAGATCCGCAGCACGATTTTTATCACCTTTATGGAAAAGATAATATTGTATTGTTTTATACCGAAAGATATACAGAACAACCGTTGGTAATAAAAGGAGCAGGAGCAGGTGCTGCATTAACAGCCTCGGGTGTATTTGCAGATATTATCAGAACATCCAAAGGATAAAAAATGAAGTACAGTTTTCATGTTAAGCAAAGGGAAGCATCTGACAGGCTTTGCTAAATATAAATAATCATGCATAAGCATTTAAATCTTGAACCTAACCGTTCTGTAAAGGTTGCTGCGCCTGGCACAGTAGCCAACCTTGTGTGTGGGTTTGATGTGCTGGGTCTTTGCTTAAACGACCCTTGTGATGAAATGCAGGTGACCATCATTGAAGAAAAAAAAATTATCATTAAAAGTGCTGATGGTTATAACCTGCCCACCGACCCTACACAAAATACTGCGGGTGCTCCGCTGATAGAAATGCTGCAGGAACTTAATGCAGCAATTGGTTTTGAAGTGCTCATTAAAAAAAATATAAAACCCGGCAGTGGCATTGGCTCCAGTGCCGCCAGTGCTGCGGGTGCGGTGGTAGGCGCTAATTTTTTGCTGGGAAATATTTTTACCAGAGAACAGTTGGTACGGTTTGCCATGAGTGGCGAAAAAGTAGCATCGGGCGTAAAGCATGCCGACAATGTTGCACCCTGTATTTATGGTGGCATCACATTAATAAGAAGTATTTTTCCTTTGGATATTATTCCTATTGCTGCTCCCCCCCTATGGGTAACGGTGGTGCATCCGCAGATAGAAGTGCGCACATCTGATGCAAGGCAGATCTTAAGAAAAGAAGTGCTCTTGAAAGATGCCATAAAACAATGGGGAAATATAGCCGGGCTGGTTGCAGGTTTTATGCAAAACGATTATGCACTCATTGGCCGCAGCCTGGAAGATGTAATTATAGAACCGGTGCGTAGTATTTTAATTCCGGGATTTGATGAAGTAAAAAAACAAAGCAAAGCAGTAGGTGCTTTAGGCGGAGGAATTTCTGGTTCGGGGCCTTCTATTTTTATGCTGAGTACAAATGAAGAAACTGCAGAAGCAGTAAAAAAAGAAATGCAGTGCATTTACCAGCGCATTGGGTTGCATCATCATGTGTATGTAACCACTATTAATCAGCAGGGGGTAAAGATCATAGGATAGTTTAAAATATTCAAAAGTTCAAGATGTTCAACGTTGCAAAACGTTTAGAACTATTTAAACGTCTTGAACCTCTTGAACTTTTAAACCTCTTGAACTTTTGAAACTTTTGAAACATTTTAATCTTTTTTATACGCATGTTATATTTCAGTACCAATAATAAAGCTCCTCTTGTAAATTTTAAAGATGCTACTATCAACGGGCAGGCACCTGATAAGGGTTTATATTTTCCTAAAAGTATTCCTGTACTAAGTCCCGATTTTATAAAAAACATTGCAGACTATTCTGATGTGGCCATTGCTTATGAAGTTATTAAACCTTATGTGGGTGATAAAATTCATGCAAGCATGCTTAAAAAAATAGTGGAAGAAACGATCAACTTTACTATCCCTTTGGTACCCATCAATGATAAAATTTCTGCGCTTGAATTATACCATGGGCCTACCCTTGCCTTTAAAGATGTAGGTGCCAGGTTTATGAGCCGCTGCCTGGGATTTTTTGTAAAAAACCAG
>JBKJSJ010000422.1:0-3217 GCA_046595965.1 Ferruginibacter sp. | reverse complement strand
ATATTGTTCTGTTATAATTTCTTTGTGATGTGTAAAATAATAGCCGGTACGGCGCATGCCCACCAGTAAGGATTTTACTGCGCTGAAAACTTCTTTAATATATTTTACAATAAACATGATATTATAAACAATTACAGGTGTTTTTATTTTGTTAGATTAATCAAATTATTAAGCACTTCAAATTTTAAAAATACTTTTTAATCCTCCATTCTTCTCCTTAATTTCCATTTAGGGACCGAAGGTTTTTTTAAAAATACCATCCCAAAATAGCAATCGCTGTTGCCAGCAATAAATTAAACATACTTATTGGCAATAAATATTTCCATTCTAAATTTAATAATTGGTCTATGCGCAGGCGGGGGAATGTCCATCGAAACCACATGATTAAAAATATTAAGAAAAATGTTTTTCCAAAAAACCAGATACTGGAAGGAATATAATCCATCACATGATTAAAGGCTTGCCAGTGGCCAATATGAAACGGCATCCATCCTCCCAAAAATAAAGTAGCTCCAATAGCACATACAATAAATACATTAATATATTCCGCTAAAAAAAACAGGGCGAATTTCATTCCCGAATATTCTGTATGAAACCCTGCGGTTAATTCAGATTCTGCTTCTGCCAGGTCAAACGGCGCCCGGTTGGTTTCTGCAGTTACTGCAATAATAAAAATTACAAAAGAAATAAGTGCCGGAATATGTCCTTTAAAAATCCACCATCCATTGGCCTGCGAATAAATAATATCAGAAATATTTAAGCTGCCTGTAAATACCACGATGGTAAGAATAGATAAGCCGGCAGATAATTCGTAACTCACAATTTGTGCGCCGCTGCGCATGGCCCCCATCAATGAGTATTTATTATTGCTGGCCCAGCCAGCCATTAAAACACTAATGACCATGATGGAAGAAACAGCCGTTACATACAATACACCAATGTTTAAATTCCACAATTGAAAATCTTTTGCAAATGCAATGGGAGCCATTAATAACATGGCTACCATCATGGCAATGTATGGCGCAAAATTGAATAAAAATTTATCTGCACCATTGGGAGTAAGCCCTTCTTTTACCATAAGTTTTATGGTATCTGCCACCGACTGCAGCATGCCTTTTGGCCCCACACGGTTTGGCCCCAGCCTAATCTGTATCCAGGCAGCCACTCTTCTTTCCATAAGTACCAAAACCAGGCCCAGTGCAGCAAACAAACCAATTACAGCTACGCCTGCAATTACCATTTCAATGATCATTACCATTGTAGGGTTGAATGTTTCACTTAACCAGTTGTGAATAATGTTTGATATGTTTGAAAGGCTTAACATAGAAGCTCCCTCCGCCTTTCGTTCCCGGAAGTGTTTCGGGATAAAGGGTAATTGAATTTTGAGAAAATTGTGTTGTATATTTTTTTATTCATTTTAAATTTTATTCAAAACGGTCTTTCAATTACTGAAAACTTTCTGGATCTTTTTTCAGTTTTATTCACGCTCATTTTTTATTTATCTACTATTCCATTCACGCCGAAACACTTCGGCTAAGGTGGCCCATGGAGCCTGCTTCTTTTATCTATCTATCTATATCTGGTATTACCAAATCCAGCGTTCCCATCATTGCTACCAAATCTCCCAGTTTGCTTCCTCTTGCCATGTGATCCAGGGCAGAGAGATTTGAAAATCCGGGCGAACGGAATTTAATTCTATAAGGCGTTGTTGCACCTTCACTCACTATATAAATTCCAAACTCTCCTCTTGCTGTTTCTACCCGCTGATAAAATTCGCCCTTGGGTAATTTTAAAACTGCTTTTGTTTTTGCCTGGAAATCGCCTTCGGGAATATTATCTATCAACTGTTCGATGATGCGGATGGATTGTTTCATTTCTTTAATTCTCACCATATACCTGGCAAATGAATCTCCTGCTGTTTCCAGTATTTCGTCAAACTGTACATTTTCATATCCATCATAGGGATATAATTTTCTGATATCGCATTGTACGCCGCTGCCTCTTGCAGCCGGGCCGCTTACACCATAAGAGATAGCATCTTCTGCAGATAAATAACCCACACCCTTCATACGGTTTTGAAAAATAATATTGCCTGTTACCATTTCGTCATACTCATCTATTTTTGATTTAAAGAGTGTGATAAAATCCTTTACCTTTTTTTGAAAATTGGGATGAATATCCTGCATTACGCCGCCTGGTACAATATAATTCATGGTAAGCCTGGCACCACAGGTTTCTTCCATAATATCGTTTATACTTTCTCTTTCTCTAAAGGCATGAAAGAAAGGTGTGAATGCGCCCAAATCCATTGCCATAGCTCCCCACCACAATTCATGCGAAGCAATTCTTGTTAGTTCATCCATTAAAATGCGGATAACTTTTGCACGGGAAGGCACTTCTATCTGCATTCCTTTTTCTACTGTAAGTGCACAGGCATGATTATTTATATGAGAAGAAAGATAATCCATACGACTGGTTACATATATGAACTGGCGGTAGGTTAAACTCTCACACATTTTTTCTATAGAGCGGTGAATGAACCCAAGGTGCGGCTCTACTTTTTTTATGGTTTCTCCATTAAGCGTTATGAGCAGATGCAATACACCATGGGTGGCAGGATGTTGTGGTCCTACGTTGATGATTAAATCTCCTTCCGTTGTTGTGCCTATTTCTTCAACCATACGTTTAATGTAGAATGTTTTAATATCGAATTTCGAATATGCTTAAAATTTAAATGCCTGTTAATCCAGCCGCCTGCACTCCATATCCGATATTCAACATCCGATATTCAACATCCGATATTTTAAATTCGATATTTTTTTATAGCCTTATCATATTGATGGGATCTTCAAAATCTTTCCGCATCGGATTTTTTCCTTCCCATCCATCGGGCAAAATCAACAACCTCAGGTCGGGATGATTTAAAAAATTTACCCCAAACATTTCATACACTTCCCTTTCGTGAAAATTTGCTGTTTGCCAGATATGACTTACTGTTTCTATTTCGGGTTTGCTGCTATCTAAATTTGATTTTACTACAATGTTGTGGCGAAACTTTGTTGAGCTTAGATGATAAACCATGGTGAGATGGGTCTTCCAATCTATGCAGGTGAGGCAAAAAAGATGATCGAAAAATAAAGTATCCCTGTTACGAAGTTGTGTGGCCAGTAACAACCAATGCTGCGGAGCAATAATAATATTGAGCCATTCGCCACTT
>JBKJSJ010000320.1:0-2627 GCA_046595965.1 Ferruginibacter sp. | reverse complement strand
TAATTGTCTTTGATCATAATGTCCGGCATTTTTTTTCTGGCGATAAGCTTCATATAAAGTAACGGCGCAGGCTACAGAAATGTTCAGTGATTTAATGATGCCCACTTGTGGAATAATAAAATTACCATCAGACAATGCAATGGCTTCTTCTGATAAACCACCATGTTCGTTACCAAAAACCAACGCAACTTTTTGTGTAAGTTCAAGCTGATGTAATTCTACCGAATTAGTATTGAGATGGGTGGTATAAATTTTATCGAAATGTTTTCTCAGTTCTGCAAAACATTCTTTGGTATCTGTAAACTGGTGAATGCTGAGCCACTTGGCTGCACTGGAAGATGTTTTGGCACTCCATGTTTTATGCTTTGCAATGCGGGTATTTAAAATATAAATATCCTGGATGCCCACCGCATCGCAGGTGCGCATAACGGCAGAAATATTATGGGGATCTTCTACATTTTCCAATACTACTGTAAGGCCGGGCTGGCGTTTGCTCAGTACATCATTCAGTCGCTTGCTTCTTTCTGCTGTCATCATGCGAAAATGGGTATAAACGGCCTTTCATCAAAATATTTTTTTTAACCCAGGTATAAATGTTGAGGTATGTTTGATTATAAATTTATATCTTGTTAGCAGAACCATCAGGTTGCTGGCTTGGTTGGCTTGATCGTTTGTTTTTGATTAGATAAAAAATTCCCCATATTGGCCTAAAAATATTTGGTACAGTTTTTAATATCTTAATATCAACTAAATTAAAACAACAAACTATGACTCCCTTAATTACAGTAATCATTACATTAGTAGTAGTGGGCCTTATTCTTTGGCTCATTAACCGTTACATTCCAATGGCTTCGTCCATTAAATCTATTTTAAATATCGTAGTAATAATCGTAGTAATAATATGGTTATTAAAGGTATTTGGAATTTGGGGTGGCGGACCTACCATTTAATGTGTGTCAAAATTAATTTAAAGTAAAGCTGGCCCAGGCCGGCTTTACTTATTTTCATTCCATTGTAATACCAAACGGAATTTCATTTTAGGCCAATGTGTGGTGGCTGAAATTTCGGTTAGCTTTTGTGCGGTAGGGTTTGGTAAATGCCAACCTGTACCGGAGTATTTCGGTATAGAAAAGTATTGGGCTAACTTATAAATCAAATCGGTATAACGTGAGGAAAAATTTTATCCCTTTTTATTGTGGCGCTTCTTCAACACATCTTCAACATCGCTCAGTATGCATCCTTTGGCCTGCAATAAAATTAAATAATGAAATAACAAATCTGCCGCTTCGCCAAGGAACAATTCTTTGTCTTCATCTTTAGATTCTATGAGCAGTTCTACTGCTTCTTCCCCTACTTTTTGTGCAATTTTATTAATGCCTTTTGCAAACAAGGAACTGGTATAGGATTTATCAGAAGGATTGCTTTTTCTATCCGCAATAATTTGCTCCAGCTCAAATATAAAATGATCTGCTGTGTTGGTTTCATTCCAGCAGGTATCGGCACCAGTGTGGCAAACAGGCCCGACAGGCTTAGCTTTAATAAGAAGGGTATCCTTATCACAATCTGCTAAAATCTCCTGCACATGTAAAAAATTTCCACTCTCCTCCCCTTTAGTCCACAATCGTTGTTTACTTCGGCTAAAGAAAGTGACTTGTTTTAATTCGGATGTTTTTTGTAAAGCAGATTCATTCATAAAACCTAACATCAATACTTTGCCGGTAACAGCATCCTGTATAATTGCAGGCACCAGGCCATCTGTATATTTTTTAAAGTCAAGCCCCCCCGCTCCCCAAAGGGTGGATTCATATGCATTATTCATAATTAGAATTTTATATATTTTTTTCAGTAACCATTTTGATTAATTTCTTTTTCATTAAAAAACTAATCGATTAAATTCTTACTGGAATATGCTGTTGATGTAAATAATTCTTTAAATCTGGAATAGCAATTTCTCCATAATGAAAAATGCTTGCAGCCAATGCTGCATCTGCTTGTGCCTGTTCAAAAACCTCTTTAAAATGCTGCATGGTACCTGCACCACCCGAAGCTATTACCGGCACGGGTAAAAGCTCTGCCAAAGTTTTGGTGATGTCTAATGCAAAACCATTTTTAGTGCCATCATTGTTCATACTGGTTAGTAAAATTTCGCCGGCACCGGCATCTACTGCCTGCATTGCCCAATCCAACGTTTTTATTTCAGTTTTTAAACGGCCTCCGTTTAAATATACATACCAATGCCCATCGGCCTCTTTTTTAGTATCAATGGCCAGCACCACACACTGGCTTCCAAAAGCATTGCTCATTTCCTGAATGATAGCAGGATTTTTTACTGCGGCAGAATTTACAGAAATTTTATCTGCACCATTCTTTAATAATAATTCTACATCTGCCACGCCGGAAATTCCACCGCCCACCGTAAAAGGAATATTAATGGTAGATGCAATATCATTTACCAGGTTGGCTAATGTTTTTCTGCGTTCCACCGTAGCCGTTATATCCAGAAAAACCAGTTCATCAGCGCCCTGCCTTGCATATTGTGCAGCCAGTTCCACCGGGTCGCCTGCATCTTTTAATTCTACAAAGTTTATCCCTTTTACTGTGCGGCCATCTTTTATATCAAGGCAAGG
>JBKJSJ010000042.1:0-4001 GCA_046595965.1 Ferruginibacter sp. | reverse complement strand
AGCAGGGGCTTTGCCTTGTTCTGCCACCCGTTTTATTTATGATACCTGTCATACTTTTTGTTATGCACAATTAGTTCACAATTTGCATTACAGACCTAAAAGCTATGAATTGATCGCCCCATTTATCAAAACTTTTTTGCTTCATAGCAGAAGCAAATTTTTCTATATACAGATTGTACAAAGCTTTACTTTCTGCAAAATACTGAATGGCGTAAGTGGGGCCCTCGGTAGTATCTACTTCCAATAGTTCCAGGATATTGGCATGCGTAAAACAACCTGTACTTATAATGCCAGGTATATGTTCTTCCTTAAGCCATGCCAGCCATTGGCTGTGTATAGCGTGTTGTAGTTTTATGGTAACATTGTAAATGATCATACATAAATATAATTAAAGAAAAAATCAGGCTGTTTCTTTTTTACTCATATCTGTAATAAGCTTGTAGGTAAAATAACCCAGCGTTAATGCGGCTAAAATCATAGTTAGCCATATCATCCATTTATTATTTTTTACTGATGTCAGTGTACCGGTATTTTTAATAAGTTCAATGTTGCCAATGGTAGCTAAGGGCAAGCCCTCTTTAAGATTAAGGTTAAGTTGCTGCAGGTCATAATTGGGTGGTATTGCATTTTTATTTCCCAATATCATTTTATAATGTTTCCCTTTTTCAAAATAAACGGTTGCTACCCGGTAGAGGGAATATGTTTTTATTTCTTCCAGCTTTAGGGGTAAATTATCTTCATTATAAATGATGAGATAAAAGCTGTCTGCATTGGTGAGGGGTATATTAAACTCAAGTGTACTATTGTTGGAAATGGTAAACGATTGTAATAACCTGCCGGGGATGTTGGTAGAATTTAAAGCAGGTGAAGGGATGAATAAATCTACTCTGCGGTAAAAATATTTTACGCCACTTATTTTGAAACCAATTTTTTCGATGTGATAAGAAGCGGGTTGAATTACTTTTATAGTGGAAACCCTGGCACTGTCTTTTTGGGTAATGAGGGGAGGAGGGTTTTGTATTACAGAAAATAAAAAAGGCTTTTTACCCTCTGCAGCAAAGCCGGTAGTGCCCACACTTATAATATTAAAGGGTGCCTTTTCTTTATTGTTTATGTAAAGTTTATAATAGGCATAGCTGTTTGCAGGGAACTCTATATTGAATGTGGCAGTATTGCCATCCACCGATCTTGAAGGCTTAATGGCAATGCTGTCATTAATAATATACCAACTGGCAGCATCATCGCTGCCGGTAAGAGAAGCAAATCTTTCGGCATCGGTATTTTTAATTTTTAAAAAAAGGTTTGAAATGTTGGGTTTATTTGACTTTAGAACAAGCTCAGTAAATGACGCATTACTTTCTTTTTTCACAACCGGTAAATTCCATAAAAGATCATCTGCACTTAGGTTACTGTTGGGTTGTATGAGCATATGCGGTACCCATTGGCCGGCACTGTTTATTATTCGCAGATCACTATAGTCTGTTTTTAGATGTGCATTTATGGCCGGGGTAATTACAATATTATAAAAACCTGCTTCCCCAATACTGTCTATAGTTGCCTTGTATAAATAACCATCCGTTTGTGCAACAGAAGACGATCCTGCAAGGCTAAAAAAAAGTAATAGGCTACAAAGTTTTTTCTTCATTGTCAATGATGATCTTTTTTAATCGCTGGTACATAAATGAAATTACCAGCAGCAAAATGCCCAGCATAATAAATGCAGCTATTTTGCCGCCTTCAGAAATGTTGCGGATATCAAATAAAAATAATTTTAGTAACGCAACTGTAAAAATACTTAATGAAATTATCCGTAAAGTTTTATACTTATACTTCATTCCCAGCCATATAATTGCAAAAGAAAATACTGCCCACACAATGGTTAGCCCGGCTTTTAAATATTGTGTGGTGTAAACTTCTATAGTGGTTGAATGGGCGAATATGGAAACATACAAATACCTGCACTCTATACTTAAAAATATCAATAGTAAAATATTGATTAGCCAGGCAATTGGTTTTCCCAGGCTTAAAATATTTTTCCTGAAAATACTGATGAGGCTGTAGAATAAGTAAAGCAGTAACACAGCAGAAAGCCAATGAATACCTGCATGTGCAGATGGATATTTATTTTCAATGGCACCCAGCACTAGGTCATTGATAATAGGAGTGCTGAATAAATAGAAAACAAAGCAGGCCAATATAATAACTATTGAAATGATGGTCTTTTTATTGATCTTGATCCGGTAAAGTATCCATAAAACCAATACTGCAAAAAGATAGGTAATTAATTGATGCCAGGCATTGGGGATATTAATACTTTTAAGATCATTAAAATAAAGGTTTACTCCATAGAGGCAGGAAACATATAAAATAATTCCTGCTGTAAATGCTATTGTTAAGCTTGCTTCATAATTTTTTATCCCCAAAATATATTGATTATTACCCGATGGTTTTTGTAGCAAAAATGCATACAGCCCCAGGGATATAATTGCAACAATATTTGTGATGATACCCTGCCAGTTTGTATAAATAACAGCTAAGTAAGTGGCATTTTTTTCGTTTGCAATGCTCCAGTCCATCAGCAGGCTTATGAGCATCATTAGCAAAAGCAGCATTGAAGAATACTTAAAAATACGGATGTCGCTACGCTGATGTAGCCAGTACAACAACACACACTCTGCACTCCAGAATAATGTAATGCTATGGCCATGCAACTGAACCGGTGCTGCCAGCGAAATAAAAGTAAGTGTAAGGCCAATGAGCAGGTACAATAAATTTTTATCTCCTTTTTGTGCTTTAAAAAGATACCATGCCAAACAAAGATTTAAAAGGCCAAGAGCTATTGTAAAAATTCCCTGGTAGGCTCCACTATTCCATGCACTCAAACTAATCATGCCCTGGGCATAGTAACTGAATGTGATAAGCATTAAAAAAGAAAAGTCAAATGCTTTAAAAGCTTTTTGGGTACGCAGGTTATGTATTAAACTGGTGGTTAAAAATACAAGGTAAAATGCAGTAGCAAATAGCAGTGAATTTTTATAAGGTAAAAGTGAATTGCTGAAAGCATATTCTTTTATAAGCCATCCTCCAAAAATAAAAAAAGTGAATAAAAAAGAAAGGGTATTGAGAAGCGGCCATTTTTTGTAATATGCAATGCTAAGAATACCTATGTTTAATATGAGCAGGTAACTAAATAAAGCAATATAATTCCCGCTACCAGTGCTTACCAGGAAGGGAGCAATAAAACCACCAATTAAAGCAATTACGGACAGTTCAACTTTATTATACAATACCGCAAGTGCTACTGCAAAAACTGTAATTACAACCATGATAACAAATGCAGCAATTTGAGAAAATAAATGGTATTGGTGAAATGCAAATGAGATCGTAAAATAAAAAACTGCGATACCACCACCAGCTATTACAGAACTAAAGGATCGGTAACTGTTCCGTAAAAAATGTGCGATGCCAACCAGGATGATGCCGCAAACCAACCCGATAGAAACCCTGCCGGTTTCCGATATCCAGTTTTGATCGATGGCATATTTTACAAAAAAAGCGATTCCTAATACCAATACGGTTATACCAATTTTATTCACCAGGTTTTCTCCTACAAATTTTTCCAGGTCGGGGTTATTGCGCATCCATTGTTGCCACCAGCTTTCTAAAGGCGGCGTGGGAATAACAGGTTTTTTTAATTTATTAATTTCATCATTAAGAAGTGTATAAGAAAGTGAATCAGCCGGCACTTCATTTTTGTTATAAATTACAGGGGGCGGTATTATGGGCTCAGGCACTTTGGGCTTTTCTTCTACCGGTGGTTTATAAGGTCTCCATTGCAGTACTTCTTCATCTGTGGCTTTTAAAGCCGCATCTTTTTTTGTTACGGATACGCCGGCTTCTTTTAATTGCAGCAATTCATTTTTAATAGAAAGAAAATCGTTCTCAATTTTTTGCGCATTTTCTTTTTGTCTTGTGCGGATACTTATCAATAAAAAAATAAT
>JBKJSJ010000312.1:0-3850 GCA_046595965.1 Ferruginibacter sp. | reverse complement strand
TTACTAAAAAAAATAAGCTCCTCATATTTTCTGTACTGGCCAATAATTATCAAACAGGTGCTACACCTGTGCGGCGGGCTGTAGAAAAATTTATAAAAAATATAAGGGGGAAATACTAACCTAAAACCTAAAGGTTATCTCCCAAACAATTTATCAAGCTCTTCTTTCTTAAAACTCATATAAGTAGGTTTGCCATTGGGCGTGCTGTTGGGAACAGCGCAGGTAAACAAATCTGTTACCAAAATATTCATTTCCTTTTGGCCCAAAGACATGCCGGTTTTTATGGCCTGCTGCAGAGCCATAGAACGCAACAACTTTTCTCTTTTAGAAAATTTAAGATCGTTGCTAAAATGTTTAAACTGCTCCAGCATTTTTTCCAAAGCGGTTTTTTCATTACCGGCCTCCATATCTGCAGGCGTGCCTTGTATTACAAAAGTATGATGACCAAAAGGCTCCAGCAGGTAACCCAGGTGATGCAGGTCGGGCAATAGTTCTGTGAGCAACACT
The DNA here is from genome assembly GCA_046595965.1 of Ferruginibacter sp. Lineage (GTDB taxonomy): Bacteria > Bacteroidota > Bacteroidia > Chitinophagales > Chitinophagaceae > Ferruginibacter. The sequence goes on along the minus strand of JBKJSJ010000312.1, from coordinate 3,343 downwards.
GCATCGGCAGGAGTAAGATCAATCGTTATGGGAAACAAACTCCGTTGTGCAGCAAGTGCTTTTCCATCCACCGCATTCATAAACCTTTCATACAAAATTCTTTCATGCGCATTCTGCTGATTAATGAGTAAATAACCATTGTCATTCTGCATAACAATATATGAGTTATGTAACTGCAGCAGATCTCTTGCTATTGCATGTTGAAAATCAGCAGATGATGGTTGATGGTTGATGGTTGTTTGCTGCGAAATATTGAAGGGCTGCTGGTAATTTTGCGAAGTCTCCCTATTGTCCGTCGAGGGTTGTCCTTCGGCATCTTCTCCTCCTGCCCCTTTAGTGGGCTGGGGAACCTTGTCGTAAAAATCTCTCCAGTGTTTCAACTCACTTTTATTTTCTATAAAATGTGCCTGGTTTTTTTTAGAAAAAGTTTGATACAAAGAAGAAGATGCAGCAGTTGATTTTTTTTCATCCGTAAATGGTTGGTTCACTGCATCCAGGTTTTGTATAGATGCATCCAGGTCAAAATCCAATGTGGGAGAGATACTAAATTGTGCCAATGCATGTTTTACTGCACTCTGCACAAAGGCATACACAATTTTTTCATCTTCAAATTTTATTTCCTGTTTGGTAGGGTGTACGTTAATGTCTAAGTGTGCAGGATCTAAATCTATAAACAGTGCATACATCGGAAAACTGTCTTTGGCGATCATCTCATTAAAAGCATTCATAACGGCATGATTAAGGTATGCACTTTTTATAAAACGATTGTTCACAAAAAAATACTGATCGCCCCTTGTTTTTTTAGCCGTTTCTGGTTTACCTACAAATCCAATAATATTCAGGTAATCTGTTTGTTCCTGCACGCTTACCAATTTGGCACTGTAACTGTTTCCCAGTATCTGCACAATGCGTTGTTTCAATGATCCCTTTTCCAGGTGAAAAACTTCCTGCCCATTGGAACTTAAAGAAAAAAACAATTCGGGGAAACTCATGGCCACCCTGATGAATTCATCTATGATATGTTTTAATTCAGATGCATTGCTTTTTAAAAAATTCCTTCGGGCAGGCACATTAAAAAATAAATTTTTCATGGCTATACTTGTACCAGTTTGCATGGCCACGGGCTCCTGCTTTTTTACCTGGCTGTTTTCAATTTCTATATAAACACCCGCATCATCTTCTGCCCTTTTAGATTTTAATTCTACCTGCGCCACCGCAGCAATACTGGCCAGGGCCTCTCCTCTAAAACCCATGGTCTTAATGCGAAACAGGTCTTCAATACTTTTAATTTTGGAAGTGGCGTGCCGCTCAAATGCCATACGGGCATCGGTTTCACTCATTCCATTGCCGTTATCAGATACCTGTATCAATGCCTTTCCTGCATCATTAATAAGGAGTTTAATTTCGTCGGCACCTGCATCTACTGCATTTTCCAGCAGTTCTTTTACAGCACTGGCCGGGCGCTGAATTACTTCACCTGCGGCAATCTGGTTGGCAATGTTATCGGGCAGTAATTGTATGATATCGGGCAAAATAATTTTTCTTTAAAAGTTGCTGCAAAAATACGCAGTTAAAAAGTTAATCATCCAAGATAGCAGGAAAGTTTAAAGTTATTAATGATTTGATTTTTAGTAAGGGTTCCTAAACCTTCTAAACAAAAAGCTTTAAGAAAAAGAAGTTAACTTATTTCTAAACGATCAATAAGAAGAGAACCATTGTTACATTCTTGCCAGTTAATTAAATGCAGTTAAGTTAAAAATACATTTACCAGCACCTTAAAACTTAAATCTTCTTAATTTGTGACATAATAAAACAGTATGATGAAATTATTTTATTTGAGTATCTGCATATTATTTTTTGGGTCATTAAAAGTAACTGCACAAAATAATGGTATAGCCTGGGCAGACAGCGTATATAAAACCCTGAGCAATGAAGAACGCATTGCACAACTGATGGTGGTGCGGTTGAGTACCATTGACAGTAAAACAAAACAAGTAACTTTTTTTGATGCAAAAGTAGATTCTCTTATTGCACAATATAACATAGGTGGCATCTGTGTTTTTCAGGGCAGCCCCGTAAAGCAGGCAGAAATAATTAATAAACTGCAGGCGCATGCAAAAACGCCCATACTAATGTGCATAGATGCAGAGTGGGGCGTGGGCATGCGCATGATAGACAGTGTGCTGCCGCTGCCAAGGCAAATGATGCTGGGCGCAATGCAGGATGCAACCGTAGTGTATAAATATGGCAAGCTGGTAGGAGAACAGTGCAAACGAGTTGGCATCCAGGTTAATTATGCCCCTGTAGTAGATGTAAACAACAACCCCAACAATCCTGTAATAAACGACCGCAGTTTTGGCGAAGACAAATACAAAGTAGCCCGCTATGGAATTGAATATATGAAAGGCATGCAGGATGTGGGTGTGATGGCCTGTGCCAAACATTTTCCGGGTCATGGAGATGTAGATGTAGATTCTCATTACGATCTGCCGGTGATAAATAAAACAATGGCGCAATTAGATTCACTGGAACTGTATCCTTTCCGCCAGATTTTTAATGCAGGCATTGGCAGTGTGATGATAGCCCATTTATACATTCCGGCTATTGATACTACAGCAAACAGGGCCACATCATTATCGCCACAAAATATAAAGGGTTTACTGAGAAATAACCTGGGTTACCAGGGACTAACGTTTACGGATGCACTGGAAATGCAGGGCGTAAAAAAATTCTATCCCGATGGTGAAGCCTCTGTGCAATCGCTGATTGCTGGCAATGATATGCTCTGCCTGCCGGGAGATGTGCCACTGGCCATTGAAAAAATAAAAAAAGCCATTGCGGATAATAAACTTAGCTGGGCCGATATAGAAACACATTGCAAAAAAGTTTTGCAATCAAAATTTGAATATGGATTAAATAATTATCAACCCATCAACACAACAAATCTTACTGCCGATTTAAACGCCGGTGTACCAGCAATGAGAAAATTAGTGGCAGAAAATGCAATAACACTTGCGGCAAAAAAAGACGCTGCATTTTTTCCACTCGCACCCTGGAACAATAATAAAAAAGGCAATGTGGCATTTATTGCTATTGGCACCAATAAAGAAAATCCTTTTGCAAAAAGAATGAAAGAAGATTTTAATGCACCCATCTTTTATAGTGATGACCTGGTAAAAAGTAATGAAGACCTGGATGACTTTATAAAAAAAATAAGCAAAGAATATAAAAAAGTAGTGATAGGTATTCACAATCTTGGGCGCTCTGCTTCCAGTAATTTTGGCCTGAATGCTATGACCATAAACCTGGTAAACCAACTTAATGAAAAAACCAACAGCATCTT
>JBKJSJ010000182.1:0-2716 GCA_046595965.1 Ferruginibacter sp. | reverse complement strand
CAATACTGCTGCAATACTGCCGATAATTTTGTATTGAGCAAAGTAGATAAAGCAGAAAAAGAAAAGCTGATTGCAAAATTGCAAACCGGTGTTTCTTATGCGCCCGATAAAAATGATTTTGCTGTAAACAAATCGGTACACCTGGGCACTGCCATGAAGGAAGCAGGACTGGAAGAATTGTATCGCAGTTTTTTAAAAGCTATTAACCAAGGCAGGCTTATAGAAAAAGACGGAGCCAATGATATTTTAAATAAAATAAGTGCCCAAAAAGAAACTACCAAAAAACTGGCAGATGAATTAAAGTTTGTGCTCAGCAGTAAACTCATGACCGATGTGGCCAAAGTAATAAATACTTACCTGCATGCCGGGCAAAACAATAATAATTATACCTACGATTATTTTATGACGGCGGCCAAAAAGTTGCGCCTGTTTGGGCAGATAGCAGATACCCTTTACTACAACCCGCTGGATGTAAAAGTAAACCTGCTTTTCCTGGAAGGGCATGCCAATTGGCGCAGTTTTAATACCGCAGATATGCGCATGAGTTTGGCTAAAGTAGACAGTGCGGTAGCACTAAAACCGCAGGCTGCCTATCTCTATAATTTAAAAGGGTTAATGCATGTTTCGCTAAAGCAATACAATGAAGGAATTGCCGCACTTAAAAAAGGAATTGCACTTGCACCCAACTGGTTATATCCTTATCATAATATGGGCAGTGCTTTTACCCAGCTAAATAAATTTGACAGTGCTTTAATTTATTATAAAAAAGCATTGGTAATAGATAGCAATTATCAAACAACTTACGGGGGTATTTCTGGTATGTATAGTACCAAAGGAAATTTAGATTCTGCTTTGTACTGGAGCAAGGCAGGGCTTAAAAAAGATGCTACTGACCCTGTGCTATGGACACAATTGGGCTATGCATATTTAAATAAAAAAGAGTACGCCCTTGCACTGCAAAGCTTTTATAATGGTATGCACTACGACAGCAGTTTTGTATATGCCAACGAAGGAGCATTAAGGGTACACATGTATGACTTTAAATATGAAGACAGTGTAAAATATTATGTGAGAAAACTGATTGCATCCGATTCTTTAAATCCAGTTACTTACCAGAGCATGGGAACACTGTTTACTGAATTTAAAGAATACGATGAAGCCATCCGCATGTATGATATTTCACTTGGGTTAGACAGCCTTAACCCCGACACCTGGAAATCTGTAGGAGCTACTTACCTGGCCATGGGTAAAGATACCGCTGCTATTGGTGCCTATAACAAAGCATGGGGAATAGACAGTACCGACTTTTATACTTTTAATCAACTGGGCAATCTTTACTATGGCCTGGCCCGGTACAAAGATGCTCAATGGTTGTATGGAAAAGCTATTGCATACAATGCAGTAAATGCAATACTCTACAGCAATTATGGCAATGCTTCGGAAATGGCCGGCGAAAAAGAAACAGCAGAAAATTATTATAAAAAAGCATTGGCTCTTGATAAAAGTTTTGCCGGGGCTTACTACCAGTTAGCCGCTTTATATGCAACACAAAATAAAAACAAAGAAGCCATTGCACAGCTTGCGCTGGCAATAAAATATGGCAGCTATACAAAAGCATCTATAGAAAATGATACTTACTTTAATTCTTTAAAAGAAGAAAAAGATTTTAAAGTATTGTTACAGAAAATGAAATAATACCATCTTGATTTATAAAGTCCAACGGACTACGAGTAAATCTTAGAAGGTACTTGCTTACCGGCAGGAAGGTTATGCCGATAGCAAAAAAAAATGCATTGGACTAAATAGGCCCAGCTCAAAAATTCAGCTAACCTATACAATATCAAATGAACGAATTAAACCCGAATAAATATTTATACCATTGTTAAAGTCATTGCTTTTGCCTCCGCTGCCGGCCAGGCAGCGTAACTGCACCGCCGCTTCTTTTTGACCTTTGAAAAAATATGCTACGCATTTTTTCAATTCCTACTTCGTAGGAACCGGACAAAAAGAGGCGGCTTATGCAGTTACTGGTGAAAAAGCGGAGTATATGATGCAAGCATTTTGCAGATATAATGTTATTTCCATGCATTTGCATTTATTAAAAGGATACTAAAATATAAGCTCCCACTATTTTTCTTAGTTTTTGAGCAGGCCCTAAATACTGGTATAATCGGTATGATGCCCCATAAAAAAAGCCGGTCACTAAAACCGGCTCGCTATAACTTCTAAAAAAATAATTATTTTTTTCTCGCCAATACTTTTTCTGCAGCAGCTACAATATGATTGCTGTCTAACCCATATTTTACCAGCAAGTCCATGGGCTTACCACTTTCGCCAAAAGTATCGTTGGTGCCAATGTATTCAATGGGCACAGGATGATTTTTGGCAGCCACCTGTGCAATGCTATCCCCCAGGCCGCCGATGATATTGTGTTCTTCGGCAGTAACAGCGCAGCCGGTTTTTTTAATAGAGGCCAGCACCGCTTCTGTATCCAATGGTTTAATAGTATGAATATTTATCAGATCTACGCTGATGCCTTTTGCTTCCAGGATGCGGGCAGCCTCCACGGCTATCCACACCAAATGCCCGCAGGCAAAAATGCTGATGTCTTTTCCTTCGCCGAGCTGTTGTGCTTTGCCAATAACAAAATCTTCTTCTTTGGTAAATATGGGCCAAACGGGGCGGCCAAAACGTAAGTAAACCGGTCCTTCATAAT
>JBKJSJ010000257.1:0-9799 GCA_046595965.1 Ferruginibacter sp. | reverse complement strand
ATAACATAAGCAAAGATCTGCGAATACTTGACAACAATATCTATGGTATACAGAAGGATGTGAAACGATACGACCGGTTGCTGGATACCCTCAAGCAGGAGTACGCCAAGAGTATGGTATATGCTTATAAAAACAGGAGTAATTATGAATTTTTAAATTTTATTTTTTCTGCATCTAATTTTAATGATGCTATAAAAAGAATTGCTTACCTGAAAAGTTATAGAAATTACCAGGAGATACAGGGCGAAAATATCTTGCGCACACAAGAACTCCGCAAAAAAAGAATTGCCGATTTAGGAGGAAATAAAAAAGAAAAAAGTATTACGCTGCAGAGCCAGAACAAAGAAATGACTGTACTGGAAATACAGCAAAAAGAAAAAGACCGTATCCTGGATGAATTAAAAAAGCAGGGAAAAACCCTGAACAACCAGATAGCCGCCAAGAAAAAACAAATGCAGAAAGTAAACAACGCCATAGCATCTGCCATTAAAAAAGCAATGGAAGAAGCCCGCCGCGAATCCATTGCAAAAGCCAATGCAGAAGAACGCAGAAGAAAAGATGCTGAAAAAAATGCAGCAAAAAATACCGCTAAAGATAATACTTCAACAGCCGGCAATACAAATACTAAATCTATTTCCACGCCAAGAGTAACGGCACCTGCAAAAAAAGTAGAGAGTGTATTGTTGAATGCAGAAAACACAGCTTTAAACAACAGTTTTGAAAAGAACAGGGGTGCACTGCCCTGGCCTGTGGACAGGGGAAATGTATTAATGCATTATGGCACCAACAAACTGCCCAGCGGCAGCGATATTGTTTTAAGCAATGTTACCATTTCAGCAGAAATAGGTACACCCGTAAAAGTTGTTTTTGATGGAACAGTTTCCACCGTTCAATCTATTGATGATATGCAGGTAGTTATTATTCAGCATGGTAAATATTTTACCACTTACAGTAATCTTTCGGGAGTATCCGTGCAGCGTGGCCAGCAGGTAAAAACGGGCCAGGTAATTGGTAAAGTAGCAGCAAACTTTGATGGAATAGGAGCTGTAGATTTTTATATGAGCAATGAGAGCAGCAATTTTAATCCGGAAACATGGCTTCGCCGCAGATAACTTTTAAAGTAATCTTTCATATAATTTTTCATACAGGGGCACTATATTACTGATGTCAAATTTTTTGGCCTGTGCCAGTGCATTGGCTTTAAATTGCTGGTAGGTAGCTTCATCTTTTAAAATGGAAACAGCATTGCGGCTCATGTCTTCTACATCCCCCACATTGCTCATGTAACCACAATACCCATTAATATTTATTTCCGGCAGTCCCCCGGCATTGGTAGATATAACCGGCACTTCTGCTGCCATAGCTTCCAGGGCGGCCAGGCCAAAACTTTCATATTCACTGGGCAATAAAAATAGATCTGCAATGGGCAAAATGTCTTCCATCTGTTCCTGTTTGCCCAAAAATTTTACTTCGTGCCCATACTCACATTCACGGGATATTTGTTCTATCCTTACTCTCTCGGGGCCATCGCCTATCAATAATAATTTAGATGGAATTGTTTTATTCAGTAATAAAAATGTCTGCAGCACATCATCCACTCTTTTTACTTTTCTAAAATTGGAAGCATGCACAATAATTTTTTCTCCATTAGGTGCTATTAATTTTTTAAATGCATCCACTGGTTTTTTATTAAACCGGGCCACATCTACAAAGTTGTAAATAACTTCTATGGGTTTGCTGATGGTAAAATTTTTATATGTTTCTTCTTTCAGGTTATTGGATACTGCCGTAAGCACATCGCTTTCTTCCATAGAAAATGTTACTACAGGGCTGTATGTTTTATCTCTGCCCACCAGAGTAATATCTGTACCATGCAAAGTGGTGATAACCGGAATTTTTTTATTTTGCTTTGCCAGTATCTGCTTAGCCATATAGGCAGCGGCGGCATGAGGTATGGCATAATGTACATGCAGAATATCTATGTTATGATTATTTACCACATCAACCATGGTACTGGCCAATGCAGTTTCATAAGGTGGATAATCAAACAATGGATAGGTAGGCACCCTTACTTCATGATAAAAAATATTAGCATGAAAGCCCGATAATCTTACCGGCTGCTGGTAAGTAATAAAATGTATATTATGACCCGTGTCTGCAAGTGCTTTTCCCAATTCTGTTGCCAGTACCCCGCTTCCTCCAAAAGTGGGGTAACATACAATGGCTATATTCATAAATTTATTTTATCGTTATGTTTAAAATAAGGTGCTGCAATTTACCGATAATGGTTCGGGTTTTTTTTATTTAATATGATTGATGGTAAATCCTTAAGTTTGTTTTTAATAAACACAACTAATGAACCAAAAGTTATTTTTTTTTATTTCTATATTTTTTGTAAGTCCTGCATTGAATGCCCAGACCAACGATTCTATAACGTTTAAAAGAATTGCAGATGAAACAATGACCCGCAGTGGAGCTTATGAGAATCTTCGAACGCTCACCAAAAAAATAGGCCCACGCCTCAGTGGTTCTGCCAATGCACAAAAAGCTGTAGAAGCCACGGTAACAATGATGAAAGAAGCTGGGGCAGATACGGTTTATCTTCAACCCTGCATGGTGCCCCACTGGGTAAGAGGTGCTAAAGAAACCGGTTATGTAAAACTGGCTGACGGCAGCAGGTACAATTTTAGCCTTACTGCATTGGGCAATAGTCAGGGCAGCGGAGTAAAAGGAGTGCAAAGCAGTGTTATTGAAGTGCGCAGCATGGCTGCACTTGAAAGCCTTGGCGAAAAAAATATAAAAGGAAAAATTGTTTTTTTTAATATTGCAATGAACCCAACTTACATCCGTACTTTCAGGGCTTACGGAGAGGCAGGTATTGGCCGTAGAAGCGGCCCGGCACAGGCTGCAAAGTATGGAGCCATTGGAGTGCTGGTGCGCTCGCTGGCAAGTAATATAGATGAACACCCGCATACGGGTGCCACACTTTACAATGATTCTTTTCCTAAAATTCCTGCAGTTGCAATCAGTACCAAAGATGCAGAATGGTTAAGCCTGCAGTTGAATAACAAAAAAAGATTGACTGTTTTTTTTAGAACCAATTGCCAGATGCTGGCAGATGTTCCTTCCTTTAATGTAGTGGGAGAAATAAGAGGCAGCCAGTTTCCCGAACAAATACTTACAGTGGGTGGACATTTAGATAGCTGGGATTTAGCAGAAGGAGCGCAGGATGATGGTGCAGGTTGTGTGCAAAGTATTGAAGTTATGCGTAGTTTAAAGGCATTGGGGCTGCAGCCCAAAAGAACTATCAGAGCCGTAATGTTTATGAATGAAGAAAACGGCGGGCGGGGCGGAGATGCATATCTGAAAAATGCAAAGGACAAAAAAGAGCAACATTTGTTTGCCTTGGAAAGTGATGCAGGTGGTTTTACGCCAAGGGGTTTTGGGTTGGATATGAGTGAAGAAAAGCGAAAAAAAATATTGCAATGGAAACCACTGTTTTTTGATTATGGAGTCTATGAATTTGCAGTAGGTGGCGGCGGTTCAGATATTGGTCCTTTAAAAAAAATGGGTACTGCACTGGCAGGGCTTTCGCCCGATAGCGAACGCTATTTTGACCTGCATCATGCAGCTACAGATACTTTTGAGTCTGTAAGCAAAAGAGAATTAGATTTGGGTGCTGCAAACATGACGATGCTCATGTGGCTGGTGAGCGAATATGGGTTGTAATAAATATTACCTGTATTTTTTTAAAATAAAAGAAAAGGAGAAAATAAAATTATTAAAATAAATAATTTATACGATGGAAGAATTTGTAAACAAATCTACTCCGCCTAAAAAAAGTGGGTTCAAAAAATTTATGAGAATATTTTTTATAATCCTTCTATTGCTGGCAGGCATAGGATTCTGGTGGAAATATTATTACACCTACAGCGACGGATTTAGATCGGGGTTATTACAAAAACTTTCGCACAAGGGAAATGTAATGAAAACTTATGAAGGCGAACTGGTAATGAGCAGCATTTCCTCTACAAATAATGTAGCCTTAGCATCAGAAAAATTTTATTTTTCTATAGCCAACGACAGCATTGCCAAATCTCTCATGAGTTTTGAGGGCAAAAGAGTACGCCTGCATTACGAGCAAAAAAATGGCAAACTGCCCTGGAGGGGCGAAAGCGAATATATCGTAGATGGCTTTAATGCAGAGGACAACAAAACTCCCTAAATTTATTTTCCTGCATACAATAAAAAAATTGCTGGTTGCTTATGAAGCACTGGCTTTTTATTTTTCCATTCAGCTATGCTCATTGTTTTTATGCTTTCATTGGCAGCAGTTATATTTACTGCAATACATAGCCTGGTTTGCGGGCTGCAGTTTTTAATGAGCGCTTCCAGCATAGCATCATTTCGGTAGGGCGTTTCTATAAATATTTTTGTGCTGTTACATTTTTGTGAAGCCATTTCCAGCTCCTTTATTTTTTTTATCCTGTCTAAGTTATCAATAGGCAGGTAACCACAAAATTCAAATTGCTGCCCATTCATGCCGCTGGCCATTAATGACAGTAATACAGAACTGGGGCCAACCAAAGGGGTAACGGTGCAATTTAATTGTTGCGCTGCAGCTATCAGAAGCTGGCCGGGATCTGCAATGCCGGGGCAGCCCGCTTCGCTGATGATGGCAATATTTTTATGTTCTTTTATTTTTTGCCGAAACTGTAGCAGTTGTTCTTCTTCTGCTTTATGAATAGTAAACCATTCAAAGTTGTCAATTACAATTGCCTTGTCCCTGCTTTTTAAAAACCTGCGGGCAGTTCTTTCATTCTCTGCAAAAATTACACTGCACTGTTTTACTGCATCCATTACATAAGACGGAATTGTTTGCAGTGCATCTTCGGCCAGTGTGCAGGGAATTAAATAAATGATAGACATGGTTAATAGATCGTTTAGCAAATAAGTATAAGTTTATTACTTTTTAATACTTTGGTTTTAAAGATTAAATAATGAGGTAAGAAATTACTAAGTTAATATTACGTGGCTTTTTCTGGCAGATAACAAACTGATGGTGGCAGCAATAACAGCATAACTTGGAGCCAGCAGCCAGCCAATAATCGGTAGTAAATGCATGCTGTAAAAGACCAACCCATTCCCAATAGCCAAACCTTTGTGGCGGCCAATAAAATCAATGCTTTGAGCACTACTGAGTTTATTTCTTTCGCTGCTGTAATCCAGCATAGAGAAACCAAAATAGTAACACTCTATCATTAGTGCTACCAACGGTGCCACCCACCCAAAAATTGGGATGAAGGATAAGATGAGTATGCTTATAACATACACAGTTTGCCAAAGGAGGTTTCTCAATGCAATTTTTATTCCCCGCCCTATATCTTTTAAAAGCTGCAGAAAACTAAAGGGGTAATCTCTCCCCTCCATAATACTCTCCGTTTTTTCGCTCAGGTATGCAAATACGGGTGAACCTATGATGAGAAATAAAAATTTAAAAAGAGAAAAATAAAATAACAGCAGCACCAGACGGAAAATTACCTGGCCCATGATAAATAAAAAACTTACCCAGCTATCCTGCATTTTATCCAGCCAGGATTTGGCACCGGTTTGCTGCAGAATAAATTCTATGGCACTGTTGCTGCTTACCCAAAAAAGGTAAATACCACCCAGGAATAAAAGGGTATAGATCAATCCCGGAATCAATATCCATTTCCAGAGTTTATGTTTAATGATAAACTGGTGGGCATGCATGTAGGATTGAATGGATATAATAATTTCTTTTAGCATGAATGGTTAATAGACAACAGGCAATGGTTAATAGTAAAACACTCACAACTTTTAACTCACAACCCGTAACTCCGATAAAGATATTAAAACATTCATAACTTCTACGGGTTAACTTCAATCAATAAGTTTTCCTGTTTTCAGTTTTACATTTTAAATTTATGGCGATGAAAAAATTATCCATAAAATTTTATGAAAGTACAGATGTGGTGCAGGTAGCAAAAGACCTGGTGGGCAAAATTGTTGTTACTAAAATAGATGGTAAAAAAACCAGCGGCAGAATTGTGGAGACAGAAGCTTATGTGGCTTTTACAGACAAAGCATCGCATGCTTATAATGGACGACGCACCCCCAGGAATGAGCACATGTATGCAACTGCAGGAACAGCGTATGTTTATATCTGTTATGGCATGCACCAGATGCTGAATGTGGTAACCAATAAAAAAGAAATACCCGATGCAGTACTGATAAGAGCCATAGAACCCATGGAAGGAATTACTGTAATGCTTGCCAGAACCGGCAAAACCGAATTGGATAACACGCTTACCAAGGGCCCGGGCAATGTGGCAAAAGCACTGGGGATTTTTAAATTACATTCTGGTTTACATTTAAGGGGTAACCAAATTTACCTGGCAGAAGATAAAGACTCTATTCCTATGCCAGGGAACGTTGCAGCCAGTAAAAGAATAGGAGTAGATTCAGCCGGATTAGATGCATTATTGCCATATCGATTTTATCTAAAGGGAAATCCCTATGTGAGCCGTTAGTGTTTCTTTAATAATTTGAAGTTTTTTATTTGTCAATCATCATTGGTCAATAAGTCATTAGTTAAATGAAAATTATTTTTGTAATTGATACACATTTAGTGACCAATGACATTTGACGAAAGGACAAATTACTAATTGAAAAATAACTTCCCTCTACCCTCCATACATTGCAGGGTTTAATGCCCTTGGCGACCACATTTCCAGGAAAGCCTGCACCTTGGAAGGGCTATAACTTTTTTTACCATCTTCCAGGTATTCGCTGTTCTGGGTATGAATGCGTTCGCCTTTTTGGTTCAGTATTATGAAAGCAGGAAATCCAAAGCGCTGCGGAAAATCGTAAAGTTTAAATATGTTTTTGTTCTCGTTTTCTTTACTCCAGTTAAGGTGGTACCATATAAAACCTGCATTGATAACCGAATCTATTTTGGGAGTAGCTTTTGCCATACGTGCAAACTCAATGCACCAGCTACACCAGTTACCACCTGCTTGTATAAGTACATATTTATTTTGTGCTTTAGCTTTTTTTATTGCAGTGGCTATTTCATTGGCAGCATCGGCATTTGGATTGTATAGTTGTGTTTGTTGGGCAAGAGCGATGTTGCCGGCGATAATAAAGGCAAAAAATAAGAAAACTTTATTCATAGTTATTTATTTTTTTAATGGAGTATTAGTTTCACTTATCCTGAATGGGTTCTTAAAAATAGATTTAAAATTTAAACAAAGATGTTGTTTTTAGAAGAGAAAATAAATTATAAAATGTGAATGTTTAAAAAGGGATAACAAGGTAATAGGTAGAATTGTATGAGTAGTAAGCCGAAAAGTTAAAGCAAATCTGATGATCTTTTTTTTAATTTAAAAAATTATTTTTCAATTATTTCAAATACCCTGGAGACACTATTTCCTTTATCATCCGTTAAAGTAAGTATATGGTTTCCTGCAGCAGGGCTCAATGCCAGTTGGTGATAGTGTTCTGTTGTTCCCACATAGGCATCATCAATGCTCCAGAAAATTTTTGCATTTATGTTTTTGTGTGTGGCACTAAAAATTGTTTTTCCTTTTTGTCCATCTATTTCTAACGGCACATAAATTTTTGTATGCGGCTGTGGATAAATAATCTCAATCATTTTTGTAATAGCTGCATCGGTGCAGCCAGGTTTCATTGGCGGCAATAATTTATAGTCGTGGTTGTGTTGTTTGTAATAAAATTCCATAGTTGGGGGAAGTATAAACCAAGCCTGCTGCTGCATGTTTGCCGGCAATTCGCAACCATCGTTTACCCGGTACTGCCCTGCAGCATCCAGGTTAATAATAGTATGGTAAGGGCAGAGCGGACTACGGCCTGCCAGGGGCGGCATTTTAAGTGTATCTGTTACAGGGCAATCAATATTGGCTCTAAAACCGCTTTGCCTGCACACTGCAACAGTTACGTAATTATATGCTGGTTTTTTAAACCAACCTGCGGTAGCAGAAGTTGCACTAACGGCAGGCAGTAGCCGAAAAATGTCAAAGAGTATGGGAGCTGCAGTTTCAATACCAATGAGGCCCGCCCTTCCTTCTCCATCAGTATTGCCAACCCACACTGCAACTACATTTTGCGGTGTAATGCCTACTGCCCATCCGTCTCTAAAACCAAAACTTGTTCCGGTTTTCCAGGCTATTTTTCTGGAGGAAGTAAACTGTTGCCATAAGCCTTCTTCGCCTGGGCGCATAACTTCCTGCATGGCTTCAAATGTATGGTAGATAGAAGTTGCATCTAAGGGGAAATTATTATTACTGTTTATTATTTTATTATTTTTTTTTGTTGAGTAAGTGGCAGGATGAATATCTTCTGCATGAACAAACCCTTTATTTTTTTGCTGGTGATTTAATATTCTTGCCATGGATGCATACAAACCTGCGAGATCCCATAAGCTAACTTCGCAGCCACCCAGTATTAAACTAAGCCCATAAAAATCTGCCGGGTTTTTTAATGTGCGGATGCCGTATTGCTGCAGCACTTCATAAAATCGTTGGTATTTATATTGCTGCAATAGCCGCACTGCCGGCACATTAAGGCTGCGTGCCAATGCCCGGTGTGCAGGTATGGCACCATCATAACCCAGGTCAAAATTTTGGGGGGAATAGCCGCTGATCTGTGTGGGAATATCTGGCACCAAACTATTGGGCAATAACATTCCATCGCTTAGCATTGCTGCATATAAAATAGGTTTTAATGCACTGCCGGGGCTGCGGGGTGCCTGTATTACATCTACATCAGCTTCCAGTTCTTTATTTTGAGATGGAGAAATATTACCGATGTATGCCAGTGTATTTCCTGATTCAACGTTGAGCACTAAAGCACAAATATTATTAATGCCATTGCTTTTTAAAATGGCATGATGTTGCTGAACGATGGCCGCAACATTTTTTTGTAAGCCGATATTAATGGTGCTGGTGATTTTTGTGGATGATATTAAACCCTTGTTTTCTTTTTTAAACAACTGCAAAAGATGTGGTGCCAATTGTGGCAATGGGATTGGATTGAGTGGAAGGGTTTCCATTTTAGCCAGTGTACAATCCTGCATGCTTATTTTTCCTGCTGCAAATAATTTATCTAACAGGCGGTTTCTTTTTGCCAGCAGGAGTTCCCTGTTTTTTCCGGGGTGTACCAGTGATGGTGCATTGGGCAGCACGGCAAGTGTAGCCATTTCCGCCCAGCTTAACTGCTGCGGATTGCGGCCAAAATACCGCCAGGCTGCAGCATCAAGCCCTACTACATTGCTGCCAAACGGTGCATTGGCCGCATACAAAGCCAGTATTTCTTTTTTAGAAAAAGAAAACTCCAGCCTCAGGGCCATCGCTGTTTCTTTTATTTTAGTAAAAATATTTCTGCGGTTATTTTTTTGCGATAGCCTGATAACCTGCATGCTGATGGTACTGCCACCCTGTTTGTGATTGCCTTTTGCATTAAACCAGGCCGCTCTTGCCATTGCAATCAGATCTATCCCGGGATGCGTAAAAAAACGTTTGTCTTCAAAAGCTGCAATGCAATCTATAAAGTGTACGGGAATATTTTTGCTGTAAGGAAAACGCCATTGGCCATCTGCTGCAATGGAGGCATTGAGTAAATTGCCTTCGGCATCTTCTATTACATAACTGGTGGGAGCGGAGAAAAGTTTTTTAGGGAGAGAAAAATAAAATAAGATGAATGACAATAAAATGAAGGCAAAAAAAAGAAATTGTTTTTTGGTGATTTTTTTGAGTTG
>JBKJSJ010000251.1:0-4443 GCA_046595965.1 Ferruginibacter sp. | reverse complement strand
ACAATTGACCAATGACTTTTACTAAACTTTGGTTCTAAAAAAATATCCTAATTTTACCACATGGCAATTCTAAGATTCAGAACATACTGGGAAGATGATGAAAGTATTTACCGGGATGTGGCTATCCGCCACACTCAAACTTTCTTCCACCTGCACGAAGCTATTTTAAAAAGCTACGAATTTGATAACAAACACAAAGCTACTTTTTACCGGAGTAATGATAGCTGGCAGCGGGGGCGTGAAATTTCTCTGGAGAAATATGACAAAGACTATAAAGCCGAGCCTTTAATAATGAGCGAAGTAATGCTTACCAGCGAAATAAAAGGACCCAATCAGAAATTTATTTATGAATATGATTTCAATAAGAATTGGCATTTTATGGTGGAGCTTATCAATTTAGATAAAGAAGAAAACCACAAAATAAATTATCCCAGTTGTGTGCGCACAGAAGGAATTGCGCCTTCTCAATATGGCACCAAGGGCCTGGTAGATAAGCGACTGGCAGAAATGGAAGAAAAATACGACCTGCAACCCGAAGCACTTAAAGATGGATTTGGAGAACAGAGTGAAGACGGCACAAGCGTGGCAGATTCGGATGCTGATGAATTTGCAGAAGATAACAGCGAAGCCAATGATGGATTTTAATTAAGGGATCATTGATAAATTATTTACTGGTTAGTTATTCGCTCTTCTTTTTATAATTGTTGTGTTAATTATGAGTTACTCCAAATGGAAAACATGATCAATTACCCACTAAAAAATTATCCATTGATATTCATTGTAAATGAATAAATCCTGCATCATCATAGCCGGTGCCACGGCAGTAGGTAAAACTGCAATGGCCATACAACTGGCACAATATTTTTCCACACAAATTATTTCTGCAGATAGCCGCCAATGTTACCAGGAACTAAATATTGGCGTAGCCAAACCTTCTGTAGTGGAACTGGCCACCGTACTTCATTATTTTATTAACTCACACACCATATCCCAAAATGTTACTGCTGCAGATTACGAAAAATATGCTCTGCAGTCTGCTGAAACTATATTTTTAAAAAATGAGAAAGCCATTTTAGTGGGAGGCACAGGTTTATACATTAAAGCATTTGCCCAAGGGCTGGATGAAATTCCTGCTATTGAAGAAACTCTAAGAACCAGCATTGTTACAGATTATAACAATGGCGGTATTCAGTGGCTGCAGGAGCAGATGAAAAAACAGGACCCAGATTATTTTATTCATGGAGAAATGCAGAATCCACAGCGTATGATGCGGGCACTGGAAGTTAAAATGTCAACCGGAAGATCTATCCGCAGTTTTCAATCTAAATTAAAAAAGCAAAGAAATTTTAATTGTATAAAAATTGGATTAGAACTGCCCAGAGAAATATTATACGAAAGAATTAATGCACGGGTAGATAAAATGATGGAGAACGGTTTGCTTGAAGAAGCAGAAACCATGCTGCCCTACAGACACCGGAATGCCCTGCAAACAGTGGGCTACCGGGAACTGTTTGATTATTTTGATAAAAAAATATTATTAAAAAATGCAGTGGAATTAATTAAACAAAATAGCCGCCATTATGCCAAGCGCCAAATGACCTGGTTTAAAAAAGATAAAGAAATAGTTTGGGTGGATATGCAGGATGAAGGAAAGGCGTTTACAACTATTCTGGAGAATATTGAAAAAGTGAAGGGGAATAGTCAATAGTGAATGGGTGTACGTCCCTGATGTAAATTGACTATGCCCTCAAAACTATAAACTACCAACTCTTAACTCAGCACTTCCCTCAAAACTTCCATCCAACTGTTGCCACCACGTTACCCAGCGTTTGTTTGGTAACAGCATAAGTGTTTGCCCTGTCTTGCAACCTGTAAGGGAAGTCGGCATTTTTACCAATGTTGTGTACGTAGGTAAGGTCTATAAAAACACCTTTGTGCCGGTAACCAAGTCCACCACTCAGCAACATACGGTTAGCCTTAAACGCAGCATCTTTATATGGGTTTGTATAGTAAGCAAATCCCAGCCTTGTCATGATGGTATTAAATTTTAGCTCTCCGCCCACTTTAAAATTAAAAGCTCCTTTGTATAATTGTTTTACCACTTTACCCAATGTTTTATAATAGTCTTTTTCTTCTGAAGTAGATTGTTCATTATCGCTCTTAAAGCTGCTGCCCCCATGGCCAACGTATTCAATATCGGCAGAAATAAAGCCTTTTTGTTTTTTTACGTTTTCCAGTTCTCTAAAAACATAAGAGCCACTTAACAAAACTTTCCATGGCGTAAACTGCAAATACTTGCTTTCGCCTGGTTGACCATTGGTAAACATGTTTGAAGATGCAGAAAAAGCCTCAGGCTTTCCCGAAGGAGTTTCAAGATTGGTAGCTAGAAAGGCAGTGTGTTCATCCTTTTGAAATAATACAGAAGGCGTATGTACTGCAAGGCCAAAACGTAAATATTCCTGCGGGCGGTAAATAACACCCAATTTTCCATTTATACCAATGCCAGTTGTTTTAAAATTATCTGTGTAGGTAAAAGACTTAAAACCATTAAATGCATTGGCCGATGTATCGGTTTCTTTAAACTCAGTATTGCTTTTATAATTTATAATAGGCATTCCCACGGAACCACCAACAAACCACTTATCATTTTCGTTGTAAGCCCCGGCCAATGCCAGTTCATAAATACCTCCACTGGTTGTTTTAAAAAGTTCCTGCTGCAGTGCATAGCCGGCATCTAAAATATTTTCGGCTACTCCTTTTACCTGCTTTGCTCCCGCAATGGTTACCGTATCGATTAAATAAGTTTGAAAGCCCAGGGCCGATGTATAAGGCAGCTTAGATTGTGTATTTAAAACTTCATCAATGTAATAACCACTCTTTGCAAATTCTTCTGCAAACTGTTCGCTGAATGAACTGTAATTATTTAAACCCTTGTAGCGGATTACATTATTAAAATTAGCAGTTTGTGTTATAGCAATACTAAAGGCAGAACTTTCTTTGGTATTATACCTGTTAACTTTCCCCTCAATATATCCAGATGGGCCAAAGCCAAAAGAATTTTTCTTCTCCGTGGTATTGGTTTCCCTGTAAGCAGCATTTTGTTTATTAAGAAAAAAGCCCGGAGTAAAAACCAGTTCTTTTGTTTTATAAAAACCAAGACCGGCGGGGTTTACAAAGCTGGCAGTAATATCTCCACCTAATGATCCCATAACGCCGCCTATTGAAAGGTTTCGTGCAGTGCCGTTTTGCGGATACCAGCTATACCGGATTGCATCTTCCGGCACCTGCGCAAAACTATTGGTAGCAGGGAGCAATAAAAAAAGAAATAAATATTTTTTCATGGTAATTGTTTTATTGGCAAAAAGTAATGCACAGTCAAACTATTTAAAAAGCCGGCAATAAAATTAATGCCGGCAATAATATTTTTTAATTAGCTCGTGTGGGCCTGGTAACAGTGGTTCCAGAGCTGCTGCTTCCGGAAGATGAACTCCCGGAACTGGAGCTACGGCTGCTGTTGTTGCCGGATGATGGTGAGTAGGTTCTTGTATTATTACCCTCATTGCTATAACTTCTGCCAGAATTGTCAGAGGAAGAGGAACTGGTGGATGTAATGATGCGCCTTATAAATGATCCGTTATTGTTACTGTTATTGTAAGAATTGTTGGTCTTTACCCATTTTGTTTCTCCGCTTTTTGGATTAGAAACAACCAGTGTAGAGTTATTATAACTACCCAGATTGGTCATTCTTGGTGTACTGTTTTTTGGATTTACAATTGTATAGCCGGGTAAAAATACAGGGCGGTTGTAATAATAAGGATTGTAGTAATAACCATAATTATAACCATACCTGTAAGGATTATAAGTGCAGTTGTAATCATAATCATCATCCAGGTCTCTCCATCGCCGGTCTCTTGTGCTCATGCGGATAGAACGGTCTTCGTAGCTGTCCCTTGTATCTCTTCTTTCCACTTCATCCCGACTACTATATTTTTCTTCTACAACTCTTACAGGAGAATAATATAGATCATCTGGTGTTTGCCCGCTTTTGTAAGCGGTGCTGCAACTGCCCAGTGATACCGCTGCAATAACGATGAGTAAAATTTTAATGTTCATGGCGTTGTTATTTAAAGGAATGTGATTGTAAAGTTATCAATTAAAAACCAGGTTTTGCTACTGTAAAATTGCATAATCTATTTGCAATAAGACGTGCAGGTTTATCTATTTGATGTTAAAGATGTCATAAATAGAATCCTGTATTTTATTGCCGGAAATAGGAGCCGGGTGGTAGAGGCTAAGTAATTATAATTCATAGCTGGCTTATCAGCTTTTCTCATCCTGGCTGGGGTAAAAGAAAAGCTGTTTATACCGACTTTACTTAATAAATATTCCAGTTGGATTTCTGTCGGCATAATACCATCTAAGATTTCCACGTAGTCCTTTGGA
>JBKJSJ010000154.1:0-2637 GCA_046595965.1 Ferruginibacter sp. | reverse complement strand
TTTGTCTGAACTACTTCCTTATTAAGGGAGGCATTTCATGGCTAAATGTTGTTTCGGTTTTGTTGAAGTTGAATACCAAAAAGCATGGCTATACTTTAATTTGGTAGTATTTATTTTATTTATGGAGCGGCCGTGAGCGTTTGTACCGCATTGGCCAATTCGTTCCAGGTGGCTTCCAGTTCGTTATAAAAAGCCGCACCTTTCTCGGTTAATAAAAAATATTTCCTTGGTGGCCCACTATTACTTTCTACCCATCTGTAAGTGAGTAGCTCGGCATTCTTAAGCCGGGTAAGCAAGGGGTAAAGGGTTCCTTCAAAGATATTCAGATTGGCAGCCTTCATTTTATCAATGATATCCGAAGGATAGGCTTCTCCCTGCTGAATGACCGATAAGATGCAAAACTCCAAAACTCCCTTGCGCATCTGGCTGGCTGTGTTATCAATATTCATGGCTTTCTGTTTTAACCTCACTCCATCCTGTTACTTCAATTTTACCTAACGGGTAAAAAAAAGCAGAGGATGTTGCAAAGAACTTTTCGAAAAATAATTTATTCATGGCTATACTTTTCAAGAACTATCAAGGTTTGATTGGTGGTTTGCGGTTTTTTCCGGAATTTCCAGCTGGCCTCTTTTCATTCCTTATTTTCCCTTGACATAACAAAGATATAATGTTTTTAGTACTATGCAACACATAATACCATTTATTTTAAAGTAGCTGGCAGTGGGTAGTTGCAAGTTTTAAACCAAAACATAATACAGTAAAGGGTTTCATCCTTTTTATACCAATAAAAAATATTTTTTATTTTGGATATAAGGCAAAATAGATTGATAGCTGGTTATTAAAACAGAGCATTTATACATGCTGTTAAATTATATATAAGCCATAGCTTTAAGATTAAATAAACAGAATATGGTATTTGCTTTGAAATAAGAGTTTATTAAAACCTAAACCATGAAACAAATTTTACAAATGCTTCTTTTAGTTTTCCTGCTCGGGTCCTGTCGCAGCAGCAAGAACTACCTGGAAAGAAGCGACGAAGACAAAGCCCTGCAGGATGCAGTAAAAAAACTAAATAAAAACGCATCAGACAATGAGGCCACTGCTGCTCTCCCCGTTTTATATTCAAATATTTTAAAATCTCAGCAGGCAAAAATTAAAAGTTATCAAACCGGTACCGATTTAAACCGCTGGGATAAAATAATTGCTGCATATAATGACTTGCAGCATGCTTATAACAGTATCATAAATTCTACTCCTGCATTTAAGCTGCTTACGCCAGAAAATTTCAGCATACAATTGATGGAAGCCAAACAGGGAGCTGCGGAAAATTATTATGGCGCAGCAGAAAATTATCTTAATAAAGATGGTAGAGAAAATGCAAAAAAAGCTTACAGCTATTTTAAGAAAGCAGATAAATATGTACCCGGATATAAAGACGTGCAGAGTAAAATGAATACCGCTTACGAAAACGCTATTGTAAATGTGCTGATAAACCCTGTGCAGGACAATAGTTATTTTTACAGGAGTGGTTGGGGAAGCTCCGGTTATGATTACAGCAATGAATTTTTTCAACGCACCCTTGTAAGAGAACTTGCCTATACTAACAACAGTAATAACCGTAATTATGCCGCCAGGTTTTATACAGACTGGGAAGCCCGCAGCCAAAATATTCAACCCGACTGGGTGATAGATTTGCGGTTGAGAAATATGGATTTGCCACAGCCCGCCAATTATACTTACCGCAGAAACAGGAGTGCCGATATACAGGTGGGTTCCGATACCCTGGGCAAGCCTGTTTATAAAAAAGTTTACGCCAATTTAAATATAACCCGAATGAGCTTTACCGCCTATGCAGATATGGAAGTAATGATAAAAGATTTAGCCAGTTCCAGGATCATCAGCAACCGAAACTTTAGAGAAGATTACCGATGGGAAGAAGAAAGAGCATCTTACAGCGGCGATAGCAGGGCATTGGATGCAAGCGATTGGCAGATTATAAACAACAATAATTTTTATGCTCCACGGAGAGAAGAAGTATTAAATGAATTGTACAGAAAAATTTATCCTCAGGTGCTCAATAATATTAAATATGCGGTGGAGTTTTAGGAAAATGTAAATAAAATTCACAAGGAGTACGGCTTGAAAAAAATACAGTGATTGTGTTTAGATATACATAAATTCTTAAATCATACATTCCATTACACTCCAAATTGCACAAGGTGATGGTCTAAATGTTTGTACATGCTTTTTCCCCATTGCTCTTTAGTAAAACTGCCAAACATTGGATGTGGAAATTTGCCAACTTCTTGCGGACCTTTTGTGTAAAATTGATGAACCATTTCCATTAAAGCGTCTTTTTCTTTATTAAAATCCCTTTCATCTTTAATGATAAAGTTAGGTGCCGTAGGCAGGTTTTTTTTCCAGGGATCATCATTGTAGAGTTTTGATTTAATAGCCCATCCCAGCAGAAGCCCCAACAGCATACGGGGCATCGGTTTACTGCTTAGTGGAACTTTAAAAGCTTCTTTGCAATGTGCCAGCATTTGTGCTGCATTCATTTTACCCCATTGGCGTTCACAGTCCGGGGTTAGTTTATTCATTCTTTCTGTAATACTGTTGTAAGTTGCAGTGTCAAAT
>JBKJSJ010000071.1:0-4406 GCA_046595965.1 Ferruginibacter sp. | reverse complement strand
GATCACAAAAAAATTGTCTGATAAAAATCATTCCTTCTGCTGCTCTTCCACATTTTACGTTGCCTAAAAACAAATAGATTCGTATAAAGATTAACCATATGGAAAACACGATTTACTGCATGATTTTCCGCAACACAGGGGGAAGATATTGTTACTGCAAAAACAAAGCAACCGGTTATCATATATACAAGATTTTGTTGTAGCAAACGGAAGCTTGTAATGCCATATAAAACTGCTTCGCAGTTAAAGTTGGCCAGCACTACAAAGCCTTTGGGTCAAACTAATAAGTTCATTTATTTTTTTGTTCTATACAGTGCTTATAAAAATATTGACGACTGTATCCCAAGGTGACTGATACTAATCCAACGTTGAACTGTCTTGGTTTTGAGCCTGTTGCCTGTTGGCATCTTCTAACAACAGGCTAAAATACTTTTTTCTGATATCAGTATGCAAAGTTTCATCGGTTATATCTATAGCCATATTCTATATTTCTTTTTCGGCTTCCAGTCGTCTTAGCTTCTTTTCTAACTCTTTATTTTTTTTGTTCGGCGCTGTTTTTTTAGGAATGGGAGAATTTTGATACCAATTTAATATGCCATGCTTTTTTAACGAAGTTAAAATGCAGCTTCTTGCCTGAATACCATACTTTCTAAGGGCAGCATGTTGAGAAAATCCCCCCTTTCTCAACTTCATCAATAACTTGTAATTTGAAGGCTAATGTGTAATTTTTTTGAGTACGCCTGGCTACTCTGAATTGTCTTTTATTCATAATGGTGACACTGTTTTGGTGTCAACCTATTTTAGGACGAAGCAAACCTTTTAGAATAATAAAAAGTCACGGGTAAGTAATTTTAATCGGGCTTTTATTTTATCATAAGTTGTATATTTCCCAGGTATGCGTTATTTTTTTCAATTTTTAGCAACAAAAAAATAAATTGGTTTACATCAATGAACTTAAAAAATCAATATCAACTCTCTTTTTTTTAGTATCTTATTTTTTTAGTTTTTCGCTAATTTTATCGTAACATTTTTTTATATTTATCTCAACACCTCCTCCAGTTTCCCCACTAACCCCGCATCTCTCAGCGAAGTAGCAATTATTTTTCCCTGCGGATCTAACAGCACATTATAAGGAATGCCATCGTAGCCATATAATTTTACCGTAGCATTTTGCCATCCCTTAAGATCTGAAACCTGCTGCCAGGCAAGGTTATCTGTTTTAATGGCCTGCAGCCATTTATCTTTATCTTCATCCAGCGATACACCGAGGATGGTGAAATTTTTATTTTTAAATTTATTGTAGGCTGCCACTACATTGGGGTTTTCGCCCCGGCAGGGACCACACCAGCTAGCCCAAAAATCTACCAATACATATTTGCCTTTTAACTGGCTCAGCGAAAATGGTTTTCCCTGTGTATCGTTCATCGTAAAATCGGGAGCCATACTTCCTATGCCAGGTGTAACAGTATTAATGGCTTTTGGTTTGTTTTGCTCAGCAATCATTTTATTAAACTGTGTAACAATGCCTTCTATGCCCTGGTGTGCCGGAAAGCGTTTTACCAGGTTAGGAACCACTGCATTTAATAAAGCAGGATCTACACTTTGCGTATAACCCAGGGCAAACATAGCTACCACGGGTTGCGTAGTTGTGTCAATAAACTTTGTGATAAATTGGTTGAACTGGGTATTGATGGCCGAAAGTTTTTTATTTTCTGCTGCCAGGGCACTGTCGCTGCCAGGTTGTTTTTTTAGCGTATCTATCAGGCTGCTGGTGGCTACCAGGTTTTTGCGCTGACCTTCAATATTAAGTAACAGGTTTTTTAATGCCCTGTTGGCCGGGCTGTTAAAGTCGGGCCCTTCAAGGCTTGCATCTTTAATGTCTGCATTAAAATTAATCACCGGTTTATCATTTATGAAAATAAAACCGCTACTAATTTTTTCAAAACGAATCCTGTATAATCCTTCTTCTGCAGCAATGCCGGATACAGAAAATTTTCCTGCTTTTATTTCGGCGGTATCCAGCACCTGCGGATCCTGCTGGTTAAAAAACAATTGTTCCAGGTAAACGGATTGATCCGGTACATTTTTTACATCTGCATTTAATACAAACTTTCCTTTTTCATTTTCATTATTACAGGAAAATAAAACCGCACTTAAAGCAAAAACAGCTACTATTTTTTTCATATTTTATACAATTAATATTTATTGATTTAAATGTTTTTCTAAAAATTTATTTACCAATGGCATAGGTGCTTTTCCGGCACTTAGCTTTTTTACCTGCCCGGCAAACAAAGCTATCAGGTTTTTTTTGCCCAGTTGATATTCTTTTACTTTATCGGGCATAGTAGCAAGCGTTTCTTTTACCCATTGCTCTACGGTGCTTTCATCTGCTTCCTGCAACAGGTTCATTTGTGTAGCTACGGTTAGCGGCTCACCCCCACCGTTAGCAATCATGGCCGGCAGTATTTTAGCGGAAGCAATATTAAAACTTATTTTTCCTGATTCTGTAAAATGAATCAATGCTGCTACCTCCGCTGCTTTTAATGGAAACTGAGCAATGGAAATATTGTGTTCGTTGCAGTAAGCTTTTAGCGGCCCCAGCATCCAGTTGGCGGCGGCTTTGTAATGGGTATTTCCGGTTATCAATGCTTCATAATAAGCTGCATCATCTTTATCGCTGCAAATAACAGCAACATCATAATCAGAAAGGCCGTAAGCTTCTTTATATTTTTGCTGCAAGGCTGCAGGCAGCATTGGCATCGCTGCTTTTATTTTTTCAATCTGTTTATCCGAAATATAAAAGGGTGGCAAATCGGGCTCGGGAAAATAACGGTAATCATCTGCTTCCTCCTTGCTGCGCAGCGCAAAGGTTGTTCCTTTGTCTGCATCAAAACTCCTGGTTTGCTGCAGAATGGTTTCGTTGTTTTGTGTTAGCTGTATCAGCCTTTCCACTTCTGCATCTATGGCTCTTTTTACATTGCGGATGCTGTTTAAATTTTTTACTTCTACCCTGGTGCCCAGTTTGGTTTCGCCCATGGGGCGGATAGAAATATTGGCATCGCAGCGCATGCTTCCTTCTTCCATATTGCCATCACATACGTTTATCCAGCGTACGAGTTTTCTTAAGGCCGTTAAAAAAACAAAGGCTTCTTCGGAACTATGCAGGCAGGGTTCAGTTACAATTTCCAGCAGGGGAGTGCCTGCACGGTTAAGATCTATGCTGCTGTAATTTTCTTCCAGGTCGTGAATGCTTTTTCCTGCATCTTCTTCTATATGAATCCGGTTAAGTTGTATTTTTTTTTCTCCTGATGTAGTTTGTATATCCATGTATCCGCCTATGCACACCGGTTCAGTGTGCTGGCTTACCTGGTAACCTTTGGGAAGGTCAGGATAAAAATAATTTTTTCGGGCAAAATAAGTATGTTGGTTAATGGTGCAATTCAATGCAATGCCCAGCCTTACGGCCAATTCTAATACTTCTTTATTCATTACCGGAAGCGTACCCGGATGCGCCAGAGAAACCGGGCTTACCTGTGTATTGGGATCAGCTCCAAAGGCAATGGGGTCGCCACTAAACAATTTTGTTTTTGTAAGTAATTGTGCATGTACTTCCAGGCCTATCACTACCTGGTATAGTTCGTTATTTTTCACGGCAACAAAGATAGGGAGAAGTCAGTGGTCAGTCGTCAGTGGGTAGTCTGTGGTTGGTAATTGTAAATGGTCAATGGATTTTAGCGTTGCAAATGTTACAGTACGCTTTTTCACCATTGACCACTGACAATTGAGTTATTTTTAATTCCTGTCTCTTCTGTTATGTTTTTTGCGGTAGATGTTGCGGTCTGCGTGTCTTTTATCCTGCTTAATTTCTTTTCTTTCATCGCTGGTTACCACACCATCTGCTTTCGCATCTTTAATTTCGTGCCTGATGTCTTTTTGTTGCTTGGCAAGTGCAACTGTTTCCTGGCGTGTAAGTTCTCCACTTCTTACACCTTGTTTAATTTTTGTTTTGTCGCTGCGGCTGGTACCAGTTTGTGCATTTACATTACCGGCTGCAATTAGCAGGATAAGCATAGCTGTAATGAATTTCGTTAATTTCATAATTTAGTTTTTTTAAAGTTTAAAGGGCGGGGTTTTTCCCGTTGCTTACATAAGACGCAATGAAATGGAGATGGTTTAAAGGGAGGGATTTTTTTATAGTCAATAGTCAATAATCTAAGGTCAATAGTTTTTCGTCCGTGGTCTTTCCCCCATCAATATTAAAACTCCTTCGATGATATTTGCACAAGCCATTTTTTTCAATAGCCATGCGGTGCTGTGCAGTGCCATATCCTTTGTTGTTATCCCAGCCATAGTAAGAAAATTCTTTGTGCAATTGCTGCATGTATTGGTCCCGGTAAGTTTTGGCA
>JBKJSJ010000026.1:0-4034 GCA_046595965.1 Ferruginibacter sp. | reverse complement strand
TAATACTTTTATTTTTTGTTGTTTCAATTGTGCCTCATACAAATTGTGCTGTTGAATGCTTTTAAGTAAAATATCCTGCGGAGGCTGGGGTAGAAAATAAAGTCCGGCTAAAAGCTGCGGATATAATGCAGGAGATTTTACCAAACCATTAGTAAAAGAAAAGCTTGCCCTGGTTGTGAGGGTTTTATTTTTATCATTATTAAACTGGTAAAATAATTTTACGGTATCAAAAAAGAAAAGCCCCGCCTGTTTAAAACTTCCATCTTTATTTACAGGAATAGTAAGAATTGATTTACCTGAATTTTCAGACGCCTGTAAAATACCCGTAAGTGATTGATTATAGAGCTGCATGGTAGTTAATCCAAAAATATTTCCCTGCACCGTTAAATAATCATCTTGCTGAAATTTTATTATGGGCCATTGGCTGGCCAGTAATTTTTGCCAGTTAAATCTTCTCCATCCATTGGTCATCATT
This sequence comes from Ferruginibacter sp., assembly GCA_046595965.1. GTDB lineage: Bacteria > Bacteroidota > Bacteroidia > Chitinophagales > Chitinophagaceae > Ferruginibacter. The sequence goes on along the minus strand of JBKJSJ010000026.1, from coordinate 3,559 downwards.
ACCAGGTCTAATTGCTGCTTTACAGAATCTTCATCGCTTAAGAAATAATAAGCAGGATTATATACTGTTCCTTTTAAATCTGCTGTAAGCAGCAGTTGAGAAAAAATATTTTCTCTGGAGCCTGCATTTACATCCAGCCCAGCATCAGTTACCGATACAGATAAATTACTTTTTAGACTTCCACCCACATCTATCTGCAAAACATTTTTGGCACGGGGCTTTAAATTTTTTTCTACTATATGCAAATCTGTAATAAAAGAAAAGTTACCATTATTAATAAATGCAATTCTTTCTGCCACCGGCAATTGCATTTTATTAAACACCGTTATTTGTATAATACCATCGGGCAAACTGTCTGTGGGTATGGGTGCAGTTACCCTGGCTTTTACCTGCAGGTTAATGCGGGCAGCGTACACCGTTTGCTGATGCATCTGCGCTACTACTGCAAATTCTTTAAAATCGTCTGTAGCATTTTCGGGCCTGATCAATGTAAAAGAAAGGTTTCCGCTTTCCTGTTTTATACTCAGTGCTGCGCCTTGTTTTTTAGCTTCGGGCAATGCTGTTTTGTGCTGCATGCCCTGCGAATCTTTCCACATTGCAAAATATTTTTCATCTGCCCTGGCCATTAAATTAAAATAGCCCATGCCATTGTGTGTACTGCTAAAACTGCTTACCGTTTTTCCTTCGGCATCTGTAATGGTTCCTGATATAGCAAAAGGTTTACCCTCCTGGTCATTGGTTTTAAATGCTACCCGGCTTTCAATATTTTGGATAAGATCGCCTCCTTCGGCAAAAAAAGATAAAGTATAAACCTGGCTGGTATTTATTTTTTGAGATGCAATTGCTGCGTTAATAATATTTACAGGTTTTAAATAGAGCAGGGTAGAATCAAAGTTAAGCATCCAGGAAGTATAGGCCCTGATGAATAATTTAGAACGCTGGTTTGAATCCGGCAATTCAAAATGAGATGCTGCGCCCGCCTGCAACATAGGCATCGTTTTGCGCTGCAGCACTGTGCCTTGCTCATTTACCAGTTCTGCATACATTGTTTTGCTAATCTGCGATGGCAAATTGCCATTCATAATATAGGCTTTAAACCAGAGGGTTTCGCCGGCATTATAAAAAGACTTATCCAACTGCACATATATTTTTTCCTGCGGATATTTACTGCTCAATTCATTTAATAAAGAATCGTATTGCTGCTGCGAAAAAGCATTTAAATAAACCGATGCCAATAAAAGAAGGCAGCCTATTTTTTTTATCATAGTAATAGGGAACAATTTTCTTTAATGTAGATGAAATATGAATATAGATCGTTAGCGGCAAATGGCAATGCAATTAACACAAAATTTCAATAGCAGGTGCATCAGTGATAGGTACAATAATTAATATAGTACCGGCGATTGTTGCGGGTTTGCTGATAAGAGCGTGACCAGCCTGCTTAATAGCCAATAACAAACGAATGGCAGCAAGACAGGACAAAAGGTTAGGTAAAAATAAAAATGGACAAACCGAATCAATTTTAGTTTGTCTATCCTGGTGCACAGGTGTGTACAATTCTCGAACCATTATATCTCGGATTCGGCAACACTTGCTACTCTTTTGATATAAGATCAACAGTTTTTTTTCATTTACTGATCATCAGTTTTTTAGCAAAAGTAAAATTCATAAAATGAAACCGGATAAAAAATTATTTGGAATTTGTAGGCTTTTTAAAATAGGAGATCATTAATAGCGGTTACCTGGCGGCACGGCAGGCTAACTGTTTACAATTACTGCTTTGCTACAAAACAGGCAAAGCATTTTTTTGAGGATTTAAAGAAAAAATGGGAGGCTAATTTTAGAGAAGAATTAATCAATGTAAATATCGAAAGATCTTTATAATATATTCTGCTGGCTTATTGGTGGAAGTCGTATAAAATAACACAGGGATTGCTATAGTATTATCTGCAACTTCTGATAATGGCATACTTGAAACCGCTTTTACTACATATCACTTGGCTGAAAGTTGCTCTAACGATGAAAAAATTTCCATTACTGCCGCCTGGTCTAACAACTCTTTACGTTGATGTTTACCTATAATATTTTTATTATCCCGTTGTTTTTGCCATATTGTTTCTCCGTATTGATGTATGGCTTTAATATATTTTTTGTTGTGGTCAACCTTATATAATTCAATGTACCCTCTTAGCAGCACAGCATTAAACCAATAATTATCTGGACAGCTTTTAATTTTATAAAAATGTTGTAAAGAAGCAGCTGCTATTTTCTGGCATGAATAAGATATTTTTGTTCTTTGCTTAAATGATATTGTATAACGCTACTTTGTAACATTGTACCAGCGTTGTAAGTAAAAATTCGTTTGTCAATTTTACCTGATCGCACCTCAATATTTTCAAAGTATAAATTGGCTGGCGATAATAATTTTTTATTTACCCAATTATAACGCAAAAGTGCTGTATCCAAATAATTCTTGTTAATTTCTTCTGCAGTTTCTTTTTTTATGTACGTAAAGCATGCAGAATTTATAGAGCCGTGGAAAGAAAAGCCTGTACAAATCTTCAAAAGCTTTTTGCTTGCTTTTTTCAATCTGCGACTGTAATTGTTTTATGATGGCAATATCAATCTTCATATTTTGGCAGCAAGTGTATTGCTATGTTAATAAATGAGGTTTGGTTGTGGCTGTTTTGTGCAGCAATTCACCAAAGATGGTATTGGCCCAGGCAAACCAGCTACGGGTATATTTATTTACATTGTCTTTGTGAAAAGTCTCATGCATAAAACCAGTACCAGCATGCGATTGTTGCAAGATGCCGATACATTTTTTTATTTCTGCATCGTCGTTACTGGTTAATGCCCGGATGATGATACTGAGCGGCCAGATTAAATCAGTGCCCGCATGTGGCCCGCCAATACCTTCGCCGGCACTGCCTTTAAAGAAGAAGGGATTGTAGCTGCTCAATAATAATTTTCTGGTGTTGATATAAACTGGGTCGGTATTTTTTACTGCACCGAGATAAGGTAAGGATAATAAACTTGGCACATTGGCATCGTCCATTAAATTAAAACTTCCATAGCCGTTTACTTCATACGCATATACTTTTCCAAACTTGGGATGGGTTACAATAGCATGTTGCTGCAATGCAGTATTTATTTCGTTTGCCAATACGGTACACTTTTTTGCAAAGGATGCATCTTTAAAAATAGCACTACTCATTTCTGCAAGTTGACGAAGGCTAATTACAGCAAAATAATTAGAAGGGATTAAAAAAGGAAAAATCGTGGCGTCATCGCTTGGGCGAAACATAGAGTGAATAAGCCCAACAGGATTGGCTGGATATCCATACCCACCCAGGGGCACACCGTCAGTTGCCCAACTGGTGCGCCGCTCAAATTTGTAAGGCCCTTTATTCGTTTTGCGTTGTTGTTCTTTAAATGTTTCTACAATCAGTACGGCTGCTTTTTTCCATTGTTCATCAAAAGGGGTTACATCAGCAGTTGTCTTCCAATAATGATAACTGAGTCTTACAGGGTAACAGAGGGAATCAATTTCCCACTT
>JBKJSJ010000386.1:0-9172 GCA_046595965.1 Ferruginibacter sp. | reverse complement strand
GCCCTGCTTTCTAAAAATACTTCAGTACCAGCGGTTAACCCGGCAAAATTTACCAGCACATCTAATCTTTCTCCGGGAGCTAGTAAAATATTTTTAACTGTTGCAGGATTTTTTAGTAAACCACCATCATTACCAATAATTATTAAATCAGCATTATTACTTAAAGCAAGATTATAAATGCGGGCGTTGGAACCATTTAATATCCGCAAACGGTAGTAACGTGTTGCCACATCGGCAAAGGGAGATGCCACCCCATTTACAATAATAGTTTCTCCCATATAACCCGACATTATTTCTCCCATTGAAGGATCGTAGTTAATGCCCGATGAAGTAAGCCGTTTATCCTGTATAACCAAAGGCATTTCATAAATGCCCGACGGCAAATTTAAAGCAGCTTCTTCTGTATCATTAACAATAAACAAACCCGCCAATCCCTGGTAAGCCTGACTTGCAGTAGCAGCATCGGGGTGTGGGTGATACCAGTACAATCCTGCCCGTTGATTTATAGGAAACTGATAATTAAAATTGCTGCCTGCATTTATAACAGCTTCGGGATGCCCATCCATATTGGCAGGAATTTTTAAACCATGCCAGTGGATATTGGTTTTTTCCGAAAGATCATTCTGAAAATTAATGTTAGCATTAATGCCGTTGTTAACACGGATTGTGGGCCCTAATATTCCATTTGACTGGTAACCTAATACAGAAATATTACTGCCATTAATATTGGCTGATGTGGCCTGTGCAGTTAAAGTAGCATTACCGGTTACAGTGTTGGGAACAGGAAGCAGCCTGCTGAAACTCCCTTCTGTTACAGGAACTGGTTGTCCGCCCATATTCATAACTCCGCCATTCATCATGTTGTTTTTATTGCATGCTGCCAGAAAAGTGAGTATAGAACCTCCTGCTAATATGCTTCCTGTTCCCAGGCCCGTGGTTTTTATAAAATGTCTTCTTTTCATACGTATGGGATTTAAATTTATTTTTTTTCTATTATTCTTTCCAGCGTTACCTGCGTTTTTAATGCCTGGTTTAATACTTCTGTATATTCTAATTGTGTCATGTACAAGGTTTCCCAGGCATCGTAGAGCATAAACAATTCTTCGGTATTTTGCTCATAACCCAGTTGCATGGTTTTGTAATTATTTTTTAATGCAGGGATGATATTTTCTTCATACAGTTTTAATTGTTTTTTCTTTAAATCGAGTTCGTTGCGCATGCCGTAAGCCATACCGCTGTATTCGTTTACCATCATTTCTTTTTGCGATTGCAATGCAAGGGCCTTCCATTTAAGGCTTTCAATATTTGCCTTGTTCATTTTAGAAGACCATTTGGTAAGCGGCAATTTCATCATACCCATTAAAGAGAATTGCATGGGCAGGCCGCCAAAGCCAAACATGTGTTCGTACCTGATGCCGAACTGCGGTTTCAGGCTTTGCTTTTCTGTTTCCTGTTTTAGGTAAGTGAGACTTATGTCTTTGTCAATGGCTTTTAAATCGCTGCGGTTGCTGTAAAAAAGGGTGCTGTCAAAAACAATGCCGGCATAATCATTTAACTGGTAACTGGTATCAATATCAAAATTCGTTAGGGCATTTCTGCCCATGAGCGCATTGATGCGGATGCGCTTTTCTTTTACATCATTTGCAAACATGAGTTGCATGTTTTGTACATTACCCAATGCTGCTTTTGCTTTGTAGTAAGCACTTATTTTTCCCATTCCGTTTTTGTAGCGTATTTCTGCATTCTTAATCATGAAGTCAAGAATTTTTTCATTCTGCTCTAAAATGTTCAGCTTCTTTTTAAGAATGTACCATTCGTAATAAAACTGTTTGGCATCGTTTACCAGTTCGTTGAGGGTTGCATTCTTTTTTTCTTTTTCTACAGATGACATGGCTTGCATGTAAGCAGCATCTGCATTTTGTTTCTTTTTGTTGGGAAACATTTGCTGGCCACCAATCATATACTGGCCCATGCCGGGCTCACCCATTTCTCCTTTTTTCCACATGGTGGGATTGTAGGGGGTCATCCATAAGCCGGTTGCAAACTCGGGTGGCATCCAGCTTTTAGCGCCTTTGGCTGCTTCATCCATAGAGCGTATTTCGTTGTTGTACATTTTTACAACAGGATGCGATTTGCTGATGCTGTCTATGATGGCATTGAGTTTTAATGTTTGGGCGGATACTACTTTAGAAAAAAAGAAGAGTGTGAGTATGAATAAAAGCCTCACCCTCCTTCTCCCTCTCCGGAAGGAGTGGGAGCGGTGCATCAAATCTTTACTAAACTTTTGTTCTTCCATTACCTCACCCTCCTTCTCCTTGCAGAGAGGGAGCGGTGCATTTAATCCTTTAATAAACATTTGTTCTTCCATTTCTTCTTTTTTCTTTAATGAACTTTTGTTGACAATTTATTTATGCACAACAATTTTTATTGTTTTGAATTGGTGGACAGGCTACTGAACCATAAGAACAAAACACACAACAATCGCCTTGTGTTGGTTTTAATATTGTTTTACATTTTTCGCAAGTGTAAAAATATTGACAGGCATCGGTGGGCATTTGTTCCTCTTTTTGATGGCCGCAATGGGGGCAGGTGATTTTTGATGTTAATATTATTTGCATGCTATATTTTTTTATTCTTTCACATCTATCAATTCTACTTTTCCTTTTCTTTTTAATTCTCGTTCTTTTATCATTTCAAAAATTACCGGCGTAATAAGTAACACATAAATGGTAGAAGTAATGGTACCGCCAATTAAAGGGATGGTGATGGGCCGCATAATATCGCTGCCTACACCGGTAGCCCATAAAATAGGAATAAGACCAAATAAACCTACAGACACCGTCATTAATTTTGGCCGCAATCTTTTGGCCGAACCTTCTATTACAAATTCCCGGATGATGGCAGGTGTGAGTGTTTCTTTGCTGTTGCCGTGTTTTGCTACCATGTTCTGCATGGCTTCATTCAAATAAATGGTCATGAGCATGGCGGTTTCTATAGCCATACCAAATAAGGCAATGAAACCAACGGCCACTGCCACAGATAAATTAACGCCATAAAAATATACCATGAACACACCGCCAATTAATGCAAACGGAACGGTTATCATGGTAACAAAAGATTCTTTAAATGAATGATAGGTAAAATATAATACCATAAAAATGATGACAAAAACGATGGGCATTATCATCTTTAAAGTTCTGTTGGCCCTTATTTGGTTTTCCCACTGGCCGCTCCATTCCAGGAAATATCCTTTGGGTAATGAAGTGATCATTTGGTTTAATTTCTTTTGTGCTTCCTTTACAGTGCTGCCTAAATCCCGTTCCCTTACATTAAATAAAACGGTGCCCCGCAGCATGGCATTTTCAGAATTTATCATCGGCGGGCCATCAGTTATTTTTATGTCGGCTACTGCTTCCAAAGGAATAGGGCCGAAATTCATCGTTTGCACCTGCAATCTTTTTAATGCGCCGAGGTTGTTTCTAAAATCCTGGCCATAACGTGCATTTACAGAAAAACGCTGACGGCCTTCAATGGTAGTTGTTAGTTTCATTCCACCCAATGCAATTTCTACAACTGCATTTACATCATCTACACTTAAACCGTAGCGGCCAATTTCATCCCGCTTTATTATGATGTCAATATATTTTCCTCCGGTAATGGGCTCTACATACAGATCTTTTACACCATCAATACCTTCCAATTGTTTTTTTATGGTTTGCGCAAATGAATAAATGCTATCTAAATTTTGTCCGTATACTTTTAATCCTACATCGGTTCTTATACCGGTAGAAAGCATGTTGATCCGGTTGATGATGGGTTGTGTCCATCCGTTGGTGATACCGGGTATCTGCATTTTTGCATTCAGTTCATTAATGATATCATCTTTGCTAATATCTTTTCTCCATTCAGCTTTTGGTTTTAATAAAATAATGGTTTCTATCATGCTGATGGGGGAGTTGTCTGTTGCGGTATTAGCTCTGCCTGCTTTGCCCAGTACATGCGCCACTTCGGGAAGTGTGCGGATTATTTTATCCTGCACCTGCAGTAATCTTTTTACTTCCGAATTGGAAACATCGGGCAGCGTAACCGGCATAAATAATAAAGAGCCTTCATCAAGCGGAGGCATAAATTCTGACCCCAATCTTGTCATCATAAAAACACCAATGGCCAATGCAATTAAATTAATGCCAATGGTTGTTTTTCTCCAACGCAAACAGGCTTTTAAAATGGGTGTGTAAATTTTTTCCAATGTCCTGGTAATGGGGTTGGCACTTTCTGGTTTTAGTTTTCCTTTTAATAAAAAAGAAATTAAAACAGGCGTTAAGGTTATGGCCAAAAAAGCATCTATCAAAAGAATAAATGTTTTTGTCCAGGCCAGGGGCTGAAAAAGTTTTCCTTCCATACCAGTTAATAAAAAAACCGGCAAAAAAGAAGTAACCACAATGATGGTAGAATAGAATACACCGGGGCCAACCTGTTTGGAAGATCTTTGTATGATGCTCATCCGCTCTTCTGCAGTTAAAGGATCTTTATTTCTTTTAAATAATTTCACTATAAAATGTTTTATTGATCTTTTTATTTTTTGCCCACGGCCTATTGCCCTTTTACTATTGCCTCCTGGCTATTGCCTCCTGGCAGCTTTGCCATCTGCGCTTCACTAATATGCCTGTACGCATTTTCCACCATCACAATTCCATCATCTACCACCACACCTATTGCCAGTGCGATACCTGTGAGCGACATGATATTGGAAGAGATGCCAAACATTTGTAGGAATATAAATCCTGCTGCTACAGAAATAGGTAATTGAATGAGTATGATAACAGCGCTGCGCCAGTGAAAAAGAAACAGCAGTACCACAACAGATACTGCAATTAATTCTTCTATCAATGTGCCTTTTACAGATTCAATGGCTTCCTGTATTAATGTACTACGGTCGTAAGAAGTTTTAAAACTTACACCCGGTGGTAATCCTTTTTGCACTTCAATTATTTTTTCTTTTACGGCTGCAATTACATTGTTGGCATTTTCGTTGTAGCGCATTACAACTATGCCGCCCACCACTTCACCGTTCCCATCCATATCAAAAATGCCGAGGCGCAAATCGCCGCCCATCTGCACAGTTCCAATATCTTTTACCCTTACCGGTATGCCGTTGTAATTTATTAATGCAATATTTTCTACATCCTCTTTATTTTTTATGTAGCCCAGCCCACGAATGATGTAAGCCATATCTGCCATTTCAAATTTTCTGCCACCCACATCATTGTTATTGGTTTTTACTTTATTCATTACATCCATCAGGGAGATATTGTAATACTGCAGCTTCACAGGGTCAACCACCAATTGGTATTGTTTTTCAAACCCTCCAAAAGAAGCCACTTCGGCTACACCCGGCACTGTTTGCAAAGCAAATTTTATATACCAATCCTGCAGTGCCCGTTGCTCACCCAAATCCATTTTGGGTGCATCCAGGTGATACCAAAAGATATGTCCCACTCCTGTTCCATCGGGCCCAAGCGTAGGCGTGATGCCCTGCGGCAATAAACGTTGTGCGTAGTTCAACCGCTCCAGCACCCGGGTTCTTGCCCAGTAAATATCTACATTGTCTTCAAAAATTACGTACACGAAACTCATCCCGAACATGGATGCCCCACGGATATTTTTAATTTTTGGAATGCCCTGCAGGTTGCTCACCAGGGGGTAGGTTACCTGGTCTTCTATCACCTGCGGACTGCGGCCCATCCACTCTGTAAAAACAATTACCTGGTTCTCACTCAGGTCAGGAATGGCATCAATAGGATTTTTTTGAATGGAAAAAATGCCATACGCAAACAAGCCCGCTGCAATTAACAAAACAATGAGCCTGTTTCGTAAAGCCAGTTCAATTAATTTTTGAACCATAGGAATTTTTTAAAAATGTTAGATTCAATTTGTCCCTGCATTTTTGGAGGGAATAAATAATTGTATGCAAAAGAATATCCTGTAAGCATTATTTGATAATGCTTATTGTTTGTTTTCCGTTAGATCCATTCCACATTTTGAACATTTGCCAGGGTTGTTGCTGGTTACGTCAGCATGCATCGGGCAACTATACATTTTCATCGCTTCCATTTTCATTTTTTCTTTGGGCGATTTGGTTAAATTCATTCCGCATTTGCTGCAGTTACCAGGTTTATCACTAGTTACGTCAGGATGCATGGGGCAGCTATACATTTTCATCATTTCCATTTTCATTCTTTCTTTGGGCGATTTGGTTAAATTCATCCCACATTTGCTGCAGTTACCAGGTTTATCACTGGTTACCTCAGGATGCATAGGGCAGGAGTAAGTTTGATTATTTTTCTCCATCAATTTCATGTTCATTCCGCATTGAGAGCAAGTGCCGGGTTTATTGCTTGTTACTCCCGGATGCATAGGGCAACAATAGGTTTTCATTACTCCCATTTTCATTTGCTCCTTAGGTGACAAGGTTAAAGAATTTCCGCACAGGGAACACTTACCCGGATTTGCACTGGTAATATCTGTATGCGTTGAACAACAGTATTTCATTTTTTGTGATTGCTGTTTTTGAGCTTTTGTTTTATTTGTTGGATGGTGCTGAGCAAAAACAGTAAATGTAAGGATGGTTAAAGCTGCCATCATCAGCATTTTTAAAGATTTCATTTTTGTATGTTTTAATATATAAAGGAATAATTTATTAGCGGCATATAGAAATACCTATAGCCCGGCAATAAGTACTGCCCGGCTATAAAAAAAAAGTCATATTTAAATTAAAAAACTACAATTGCGGATATATACCGCCACGTCACTGGTTCGGGGGGGAGCGTTACTTAAAGGATTATTTTCAGTTAGGGTAGGTATATGATTGTATGCCATCTCAACAAATGAGGGCGGCAACGCAACAGCTATTATTTTTATTAATTGAAAAGATGATTCAGTTATTTTTTGATCAGGTTGGCTTTTTAAAAACCTGTGTTCATCTTTGCAGCATCCGTTATCTTTTGTTTCCGAACCGCACTTACTGCATTTTGTAGGAGTACTTTGGCCAATATCCCAATCTGCCAGCAGACCCATACAGTAGTGCATATTCATAGTAGCTCCGGTAGAAGTGGTAATGTATAAGAAAGCTAATATGGATACAATAATTTTTTTCATTCTGTGTAAAATTATAAAATGTTTTTTGTAAGACACAAAATATTCATTTTACAATTTAAGTTGAGCGTAAAGCTACGCAATGCATGTATTATAATATAATGATAAATATCATTTTTGGTTATGATTAACTTTTGGTATATAGTTATTAATAAGTATGCTTAATGATATGCTTTCATCATTTATTCAAAGAGGGGTAATAACAAATTTAATAACATCAAGCCACTCATGCCAATCATCATCGCATCTTCAATGATGGTAGCATTTGGTTTCTTTTCCGTGGAGCAACATGGGCTATATTTGGCGGGGCACAATGGAATACTTACAAAATAAATTTGAGAGAATCTTTTAATGCTGTCTTTAGTTTATTAGGAGCCAAAGTTTTTTTCATATTAAGGGTGGCCTCGCTTTTATACAAATTATCAGAAACATTTTTTTACTCCTGCTACTTGGGATAATTTACGCTGCACGGTGCTATGGCAACTGCAACAGGTTATTCCCCTTATGTTGTAAGAATTTTTATTAAAAAATTATAACACAAAGTTGCTCTAACAATACAAATTTTCTGTTACATAATTACAGGAAATATTGATAGTATTTTTGCCTGCTGCAAATTTGAAAATGTTTATGATTGTTTTTGTTAACTTACAGTAAATATTTACACATGGAACGAAAAGAGTTTTTTAAAAAAGCTGTTTTGACCGGTAGCACATTTGCCCTGGCCGGGGCAAAGGGTTTATTCGCACAGGGTTTGGAAGAACGCGGTATAGATAAATTAACAGATAGTGATGGAAATTTTATTCACCTGCCGCTGCCATTTTCTAAAACTTTTTTAGAACCCTATATGGATGAAGAAACGGTTTTTCTTCATCATAGCTTTCATCATGGGGGTGCAGTAAAATCGGCCAATAAAGATCTGCAGATGATACAAAAAGCATTGAATGAAAAAGGTGCTACAGGGCAGGCAGGCAATCTGGAAACGGTAGATTACTGGACAAGGAAACTTTCTTATCATTTTTCATCTCATGTGTTGCATACCATTTTCTGGACAAACCTTACCAATAAAACAACTACTCCCACCGGCGCTTTATTAAAACACATTGAAAAGGATTTTGGCAGTTACGAAAAATTAAAATTGTACCTGGCCAAAACATCCAAAGATGTAGATGGAAACGGCTGGGGCATTTTGGGCTATCAGCCTTACAGCAAAAAATTGACGGTACTGCAATGTGAGAACCACGAAAAATTAACGCAGTGGGGTGTTATTCCTTTATTAGTGATAGATGTATGGGAACACGCCTATTACCTTAAATTCAAAAATAAACGGAATGATTTTGTGGAAACCATGCTACAGATTATTAATTGGGATAATGTAGCTGACAGGTTGAATAATGCTTTGAAGCTAACCTGATATCATTATTTTTTATTCCATTGCAGCTTTCAACCTTAAACTGTTTGTTGTAAAAACTTTATACTTTGTTTGGCAAGATGGTTATAATTAAGCTACAACCTGATTGAAATCATTCTTTTTTATAATGAGTTAATTATATTTTTTAAGTTTAAACAAATTAAAAATCCTTTCAAACCAAATGTTTGAAAGGATTTTTAATGCGGAGAGCTAGGGATTCGAACCCTCGCCTGAATCTCCTTATAGGTAACGTTTTCAATGTTTCAGTCCTTGCAGGTCTCGATAAAGTCTCGTTTCAAACATCAATGCCAGTATCACTATTATTTTACTTTCTGCTATGCTAAGATACTAATTTTAAGGCTGCTTACGCCAACAAATTATGCTCTTAGTTTCTCTGTTACCGTATGTACAGATAACCCGGTGTATTGACAAAATTCATCTATTGATACCAATTGATGAGGCTGCTTTAGGAGATGGAATTTAATCTTTTTAATTATATCCCTACCCCATCTTTCACTTTTGCCAGTTACGATCTGTACATCTTTAGGATAAATACAAACTCTTTCCATTGTAAATATTTATTTAATACACTATCCATACTTCGGCTAT
>JBKJSJ010000169.1:0-4316 GCA_046595965.1 Ferruginibacter sp. | reverse complement strand
ATACCCATATATTTTTTAATTAATAACTAAAAAGTATATTCCGTTTTAAACCATTCGTCTATTTATTCTACTTCTTATCCCTTCTTTCTATAACTTTATTGTATCAAAAATTTGCTTATGAAAAGTGTTTTATTTTCTCTTCTTATTTTAATACCAGTTGTTTTGTTAGCCCAAACAAAAAAGCCATTAACACATGATGTGTATGATGGATGGAAGTCAGTGGGCGAAAGATTCATCAGTAATGATGGAAATTATATTGTGTATGCCATCAATCCACAGGAAGGAGATGGAGAAATAGTAATTCAAAATATAAAATCAGGGTATAAAAAAAGTATTCCCCGTGGTTATAGTGCAGTGATAACAGAAGACAGCCGCTATGCTATACTAAAAATTAAACCAGTATACCAGGATACCCGCCAGGCAAAAATCAAAAAGAAAAAGCCGGATGAAATGCCCAAAGATTCACTAACCATTGTCTTACTGGGGGCGGATAGTGTGATAAAAATCAGCCGCATAAAGTCATTTAAAACGCCTGAAAAGGGTAGTGGCTGGCTGGCTTATCAATTGGAGAAACCAATGCCCGATACGAGTGCCAAAAAGAAACTTTCCCCCGATAGTATAAAATTGCGGGTGGATATGCTGAGCAGACTGGCAGATTCATTAATAAGGAAATCATTAGAAGATGTAAAAGGTAAAATAGAAAAAGAGGAAGTAATTACTGCAGCAAAAAAAGCAGTAAAAGAAATTTATAAAAAAGCCGATGAGTTGCAGGCAGAAGAAAATAGTAAAGATGCAGAAGGAGATGAAAGTTCTGCCACGTCTGCGGCTGCAGAAGGAACAGAGTTAGTAGTAAGAAATTTAAATGCAGCTACATCCCGTTCTTTTAAATTAGTGAGTGAATACCTTTTTGATGAAAAAGGAAACAGGTTATTAATAGAAACTACTAAAAACAGTAAGGATACAAACAGCAAAGCATTTATTTTAATTTACCAGCTTGCAACGGGTAAAACAGATACCATCATGAAGGCGCTGAATGATGCTAAGAATTTTTCTTTTGATAAAGATGGAAACCAGCTTGCTTTTTTGGCAGAGCGGGACAGCAGCAGCAAAGCCCTGCAGAAATTTTATAAATTATGGTTTTATAAAACCGGAACTGATAGTGCTGTTGCGATGGTCGATAAAAATACTGTAGGGATGCAGATAGGTCAAACTGTAAGTGAGAATGGAAATATTATTTTTAGCAGGGATGGCCAGAAAATATTTTTTGGTGTGGCTCCCATACAACCTGCTAAAGATACTTTGCTGGTAGATTTTGAACTGGCCCGCCTCGATATCTGGCATTACAACGATGATTACCTGCAGCCACAGCAATTAAAACAATTACTGCAGGAGCAAAAAAGAAGTTATATGGCAGTAATAAAACCCGGCAGCAATGAAATGGTAAAACTGGGAAGTGAAGATGCAGAAAATATATTGCTGGTAGATGAAGGAAATGCAGACTGGGTGCTGGCTCAGAGCAGCAAGGGAAGCCGTGCGGCACAGCAGTGGGAAGGCAGAACAAAATTTACTGCTTATATTATTAATACCAATACTACACAGCGTACCTTGATAAAAAATAACAGTTACGGAAATTATGCAGCCTCTCCAAAAGGAAATTATGTGTATTGGTACAACCCTGCACTAAAGGATTATTTTACTTATAATGTAGCCAACGGCAACATAAAAAATATCAGCGAAAAAATTAAGGAACCGCTGTATGATACAGAAAATGATGTGCCCGATTTTCCCGATGCTGCAGGAACGATTGCCTGGGTAAGTGCAGACCAGTATTTTCTTATAAAAGATGAATACGATATATGGCAGCTGGATCCAAACGATATAGAGCAGCCGAAAAATATTACCAATGGGTATGGGCGTAAAAATAAAACTGAATTTAATTATATAAAGTTTGATACAGAAAAACGTTTCCTGCAACCGGGAGAAAATATTCTTTTGCAGGCACTGAATAAGACAAATAAGCAGGGCGGATATTTCTATAAGAAAACCGATGAAGTAAGCGTTCCTGAAAAATTGACTATGGGTGCTTATTCAAATGCGCAGGTGCTAAAAGCAAAATTTGCCGAACAGTATTTATTACAACGATCAACACCTGTTTCTTCTGAATTATTTTATGGGAACAACATGTCCTCTCTTAGCCCTGTTACCCACATTGCAGAACAACAAAAAGATTACAACTGGTTTACCACAGAGTTGATAAAATGGAAAATGCTTGATGGTAAAATGAGCGAGGGCATTTTATATAAGCCAGAAAATTTTGATCCTAAAAAGAAATACCCGGTTATCTTTTATTTTTACGAACGCAACTCCGATGGCTTGTATAATTACAGAGCTCCTGCACCCAGTGCATCTACCATTAACATACCCTATTTTGTAAGCAATGGATATTTGGTTGTTGATCCCAATATTTATTACAAAAAAGGGGAGCCGGGGCAGAGTGCCTACAACAGCGTAGTAAGTGCTGCAAAATATTTATCAACCATGCCCTGGGCCGACAGTACCAAAATGGGCATTCAGGGCCAGAGTTGGGGAGGTTACCAGGTAGCTTATTTGGTTACTAAAACCAATATGTTTCGTGCCGCAGGCGCAGGTGCTCCCGTGGCTAACATGACGAGTGCTTATGGAGGCATACGCTGGGGCACTGGAATAAACCGCCAGTTTCAGTACGAGAAAACACAGAGCCGCATTGGAGCCACACTATGGCAAAGGCCAGATTTGTATATAAAAAACTCTCCACTCTTTTCTGCAGATAAAATAAATACGCCCCTACTCATCATGCACAACGATGCAGATGGATCTGTGCCCTGGTACCAAGGCATTGAATTATTTACTGCGCTAAAACGCCTGGATAAAAAAGTATGGATGTTGCAATATAATGGGGAAGATCATAACCTGGTAGAGCGCAAAAACAGGAAAGATCTTTCTGTAAGACTTAGCCAGTTTTTTGATTACTATTTAAAGGGAACAAAGCCAGCGGATTGGATTAGAGAGGGGTTGCCTGCTACCGAAAAGGGGAGAAATTGGGGCTTGAAAGTGGAATGAAATAAATATAAAAGTATAAAATGAAAAAAGAAGCTTACGGGCTTCTTTTTTTGCACCGGCAGGAGTATAAATCGCACCAGTAAAGTATGTAAGAAAAAAATTGTAGTAATAAAAAAAGCACCAAGTTCGCTATTATACCTGCCGAAGCTTGTACACTTACTAACCCGATGCTTTTTACTTTCAGGTTGCTTTCACCTTTCGATTATTGCTTCCTTATTGTGGAGTAAAAGTACAAATTCAGACACCATTAATCCAAATAAATATGGGGTAGTTTATGCACGCTTTTTGCACTTAGTTATGCACATGGCTTTTTTTAATTGCACTGATAATTTTCATTAGTAAAAATAACTGGATAATTTACTTGTAAATCTTTTGTACAAGGGATTATTAGCTAAAAACAAAAACAGATTAGCAACTAACTCAAGCTATCATTGATTTTCAGGTTGCCAGAGTCAGTTTACGTCCAGATATTGCAAGGAAGTTATTCTCAAATGTCATTACAGCAGAGCAAGGCCTTAATAAAATATAAATTCTGGGGGAAAAGAAAATGGCTAAGCAAGCATTGCAAATGGTATCAATTATGGCGTAACAGAGAAACCTGTAAACCTTTTAAAAGCAACCATACATTGCATTTGTTTAAAAAGCCTGACAATCTTCTGCTACAATTTTAAGCACACCCAAAAAACTATAGAATGGCTGTGCTGTTTACATCTATGTATATTTGTTTGGCGGTACTGTTTTTTACAAACTCCCACTATGTTTCATTAATCCCTTTTACAGCAAAATAAATTATATGCACAAACTTTCATTGTTACTATTAACTATAGTTTTAGTACAGGTAACAGCAGCCCAATACGGTACGGAGCCTGTAACCTTAACAGATATGTTGAAAATTAAAGCGGTTGGCAACATAACGGTAACCAAGGATGGGTCAAGAGCTGCCTTTACCGTAAATTCTATAGAACCTGATGAAAAAAATAAACTGGATTATAAATACCTTACCCAGGTATTCAGTATATCTACATCTGACAATTCCTTACCTAAACAATTAACTACCGCCAAAGAAGGTGCTTCACAACCTGCATGGAGCCCCGATGGAAAGCAACTTGCATTTACCCGAACTGTAGCAGAAAAGCCGCAGCTATTTATTTTATCAATGGATGGGGGAGAGCCTGTGCAGTTAACCAAACATAAGTATGGCGCAGCCAATGCCAAAT
>JBKJSJ010000087.1:0-3570 GCA_046595965.1 Ferruginibacter sp. | reverse complement strand
AGGAGAAATTAAAATTTTTTTTTTTTTTCATCGCATTAACAAACCCAAAAAATCAAAATTTTATTTTTGTATTTTCGGGGTTCGTTACTGCGATGAAAATAAAAATAAGTTGTAATTGCTCTTGCAGGTATTCTAATGAAGCCTGCCGTGCAGAGTCATTCAGGCGTAGATTGCGATGCACGGAGAATGCCACGAAGAATAAAAGTTTGTATCATTAAATAATTTCAGGTTCACTTCACTTCAAACATTTCATCCCACCTTGTGGTATAGCGTGGACTTCTTAACTCCTGCCGCATTTTCCAATCTCTCTTTGTACCTGAAGCGGCAAATTTTACCACATCATCCCTCATAGCAAAGTTTACATTATCCAGCGTGTTCATCAACAATCGATTGCCATTTTCTTTTTGGGGCACAAATAAATTTCCCTGTATGGTAGCATCTGGTACAAGGCCACTCAGCATTACACCAGCTTTTTTATAAATTCTTCCATGTTCATACAATTTATCTATTAACTCCACGGCAGGTTTTATCAGTTCGTTGGTAAACGAAGTGGCAACCGGTAAAGTTATATAGCTGCTTACGGTAGGACCATGCCTGAAGTTAGCGTTATTGCTTTGTTCTTTTGGCACTACAAAAACACTAATGATGCGGGCCGCACTTTGTTGTCTTCGTAATTTTTCTGCGGCTCTTGATGTGTAAGTGGCTACCGCTTCTTTAATATCAACAATATTTTTTACAGGGCTGCCAAACATCCTGGTAGTAGCAATCATTTTTTTTACCGTAAGCTCTTCTTTCATTTCACCGGCAGGTTCTCCTTTCAATTCTTTTACTAAACGCTCACCCACCACCCCGCCTAAACTTTTTTTTGCCCACTCTGCTGTTTTTTTTGTAAGGTCATAAGCTGTAAATACTGCATTCATTTCTACCAGTTTTTCTGCATACTGCCTGCCTATTCCCCACACTTCGCCAATAGGAGTATCCTGCAGGGCCTGGGCAATTTTTTCTTTGGTATTCAGTACTACTACACCCGCAGTACCCAGCTTATCTTTTTTTGCTAAATGATTGGCAATCTTAGACAACACTTTGGTAGGAGCCACGCCTACAGAAACTTTTATTCCAGTCCATAGTTCTACCATTTCCTTAATGTTCATTGCAACCTGGTGCAAATCCTTTTCAGCAAATCCGCTTAAATCTAAAAATGCTTCATCTACAGAATACACCTCTACATTTTCTTTTCCCATTATTATCCGCAAGGTTTCCATTACCCGCCAGCTAAGATCACCATACAGGTTATAGTTGCTGGAAAAGGTAGCTACATTAAATTTTTCTATCAGCGGCTTCGCCATAAAATAAGGCCCGGCCATACCTACGCCAATCTTTTTTGCTTCATCACTTCTTGATATAATACAGCCGTCGTTGTTGCTCAATACAACAACGGGCTTATCATCCAGAACTGGCCTGAACAGCCGTTCGCAGGAGCAATAAAAACTATTACAATCTAAAATGGCTATCATTTTAATAACGAGCCAAAGCCCGGTTTTAAATTACCTGTTGCCGGGTTTATAAATGGCCCCGGCTAACCCAGGGATCTGATAATATGCACCACTACTCCCCAAACTTTAAAATCATTAAACTCACTCACATCAATAGTAGATAATTTATGAGATTCAGGAATAAGCAATAATTTATTCATTGTTTTCTGGTAGCGACGTATAAGCATTTCCCCGTCAATCACTGCAATTACAATCCGGCCATTTACCGCTTTAAGGCTCCTGTCCACAATGGCAATATCCCCGCTGTAAATACCGGCGTTTATCATACTGTCGCCACTAACTTTCATAAAAAAAGTGGCCGGTTTATTTCTAATCAACTGCTCATTCAGGTCTATACCCCGTTCCATATAGTCATCGGCGGCAGCACCAAAGCCTGTAGCATTTGCGTTGGGCACATCCTGCTGTGTAAAACGTTTGCTGCCCGTATAACTGCTGCGAAAAAAGTTTTCCACTTCCATAAAATGTTTTTATTAATAACTAAATATTTTAGTAAATTTACACTAAATAATTTGGCATTCAAATTTAAAGCCTGGTTTTATGAAAAATATTATCAACACTATACCCGGGTACCGGGTATATGAATATTTATTGGTATTAAATCCCCACGAAGATCTGCGGGATAAGATCATGCAGGTAAAGAAAGAATTTTACGAAACCTATAAAGCATCTGCTGCGGTATATGGAAAGCCAAATATGGTACTTGTAAATTTTGTTCAATACGAAATGGCCGAAGAAAGAATTATAAACCGGCTAAAAATAATTGGTATGGGTTACCATCCTATAAAAGTAGAGTTGAAAGATTACGGAAGTTTTCCTTCTCACACTATCTACATTAATATTACATCAAAGGTTCCCATCCAAAGCCTGGTAAAAATAATAAGAACAGAAGTGCAGTTATTAATGAAGTTGGATAATGATAATAAGCCGCATTTTATCATGGAACCGCATTTAACCATTGCACGCAAACTACAGCCCTGGCAATATGAAAAAGGTTGGTTGGAGTACAGTCACAAACATTTTACCGGCAGGTTTATAGCAGATGCCATGCTTTTATTAAAACGCTCCGTTGGCGAAATGAAATACCACGTTGCCGCCCGTTTTGAATTTCAAAATCTGCCGGTAACAACAAAGCAGGGAGAGCTTTTTGGCTAAGAGGGCAAAGGAGAAAGGGAGAAAAAATTTTTTTGAGCCCGACATTTTTTCTTTGTTGATCTTCATTGGCACAGTTTATCCCGAAAGCTTTCGGGGCACTCTTGTACAGTAAATTTTATTCAACTCTTTAAATTCAAGCTGCATTTAAAAATCTGCGGTATCAGTGAAATCTGCGGGCAAAAAAATCCGCGTTAACCCGTGGCAAAAATAATCCGTAGGATAAAAAATAAAATCAATGGAAAATAATAAACTACAACAAGACCATCACAAAGTTTATGCAAAAGAACAAAGCGAAGAAGTACAATACCTGGCAGGCCGTGGCGCACAGTTCAACACCAAAAATCGTTTTCTCAAAGATGAAATAACACAGGAAAATATAGAAGCCATAGACGACTGGGAGGTAAACAACAAACCCACACAGTACATAGAAATGCAAAGCAAAACCATTGTAAACAAAGTAGAAAGCAAAGATGTGGGTATGGGCTACAGCATGAACCCCTACGCCGGTTGTGAGCATGGCTGTATTTACTGTTATGCCCGTAATGTGCACGAATACTGGGGTTATAGCGCAGGATTAGATTTTGAACAAAAAATACTCATCAAAAAAAATGCACCGCAACTGCTGCGTAAATTTTTAATGCATCCCAAGTGGGATGCCACACCCATTATGCTCAGCGGCAATACCGATTGTTACCAGCCGGCCGAACAAAAATATAGATTAACGAGAGCCTTGCTCGAAGTGTGTAACGAATTTAATCAGCCCGTTGGTATTCTTACAAAAAATAGCTGGATATTAAAAGATAAAGATGTGCTGCAGGAAATGGCAAAGAAAAAAATTGTATCCGCCATGGTATCCATCACTTCT
>JBKJSJ010000020.1:0-2531 GCA_046595965.1 Ferruginibacter sp. | reverse complement strand
CAATGATAAAAGGAAAGGAAGATCAATTAATTTTAAAAGCAGCCAGTGAACAAAACAACCACCAGGTTTTTAAGTTGATTTTATACGGTGTTCTTATAGGGTTGGCTACAGGTTTTTTGGGTGCTGGTGGTGGTTTTTTAGTAATACCCACCCTGGTAATTATATTAAAAATGCCCATGAAAGAAGCAGTGGGCACTTCGTTATTAATTATTGCCCTTAATTCGCTGATTGGTTTTTCCGGCGACCTGGGTCATTTTATCATCAACTGGACATTATTAGTATCCATTACCATTATTGCCATTGCCGGAATATTTATTGGTGGATATTTATCAAAAAAAATAGAAGGCCATAAACTTAAAAAAGCATTTGGATGGTTTGTATTAACCATGGGTATTTTTATTCTTGTTAAAGAAATATTTTTTTCGTAAACGGCTCATTAAAAAAATTACTTTATTCTTTTGCAACAAATGTTACCCGCAGGTAAAAAAACAATCAGCAACTTTGCTGCACAAACTTTTAATCATTTATACCATGAATATTGAACAGATATATACAGGCTGCCTGGCTCAGGGTGCTTACTACATCAGCAGTAATGGAGAAGCCGCCATTATAGATCCGCTCAGGGAAACTGCACCTTACTTAAACCGGCTTCAAAAAGATGCTGTAAAACTCACCTATATTTTTGAAACACATTTTCATGCAGATTTTGTAAGCGGCCATGTAGATCTAAGCCGGAAAACCGGTGCCCCAATAGTTTATGGCCCCAATGCTACCTGCGACTTTGAATGCATTTCTGCCACGGATGGAGAAATGTTTAAAATAGGAGATATTACCATAACCGCACTGCATACTCCTGGCCACACTTTGGAAAGTACCACCTATCTTTTAAAAGATGAAGCTGGAAAAGATTATTGCATTTTTAGTGGCGATACTTTGTTTTTGGGAGATGTAGGTAGGCCAGACCTTGCACAAAAGGCTGCCCACATGACACAGGATGAACTGGCCGGAATGCTCTACGATAGTTTGATGAGTAAAATAATGCCGCTGGCAGATGATATAATTGTATATCCTGCACATGGTGCCGGCAGCGCCTGCGGAAAAAATATGATGAAAGAAACGGTGGATACCCTGGGCAATCAGAAAAAAGTGAATTATGCCCTTAACCAACCAAACAAGCAAGCATTTGTAAAAGCAGTAACAGAGGGTTTGCTGCCACCGCCTGCATATTTTGGATTAAATGTGGCGATGAATAAAAAAGGATACGAAAGTTTTGATTCTGTTTTAAACAATGGAATGAGAGCATTAACTCCGGACGAATTTGAAGTGGCTGCAGAAAACATGGCAGCACTCATTTTAGATACCAGAACCAATACAGATTTTTATAAAGGCTTTATACCCCAATCTGTAAATATTGGATTGGATGGAGATTTTGCTCCATGGGTAGGTTCTTTAATTGCAGATGTGAATCAGCCCATACTGCTGGTAACCGATACAGGTAAAGAAGAAGAATCTGTTACCCGTTTAAGCAGGGTAGGGTTTGATAATATACTCGGCCATTTAAAAGAAGGATTTTCTGCCTGGCTGGCAGCAGGCAAAGTTGCAGATGTGGTTGATAGAATTACTGCAGCACAATTTGCTAAAGAAGTAAATGTGGCAGAAGATAAAATAATAGATGTGCGCAAAGAAACAGAATACACAGCAGAACATATAGATGAAGCCTACAACCGGCCATTGGCTGCTATTAATGAGTGGGCAAAAGAAATAGATTCTGCAGAACATTTTTACCTGCATTGCGCAGCTGGCTACCGAAGTATGATAGCAGCATCTATATTGCAGGCAAGGGGTTACAGAAATTTTACTGAAGTAGAAGGCGGTTTTACTGAAATAAGTAAAACCAATTTACCTAAGACAGATTTTGTGTGCCAGACTAAAATGATGCACACTTAATTTTTTATACTGTTTTACTGCCAATATAATTTCCGCAATAAAAATTGAAAATTTATCTAACACAATTTTATACAAAACAATAATTTCTTATATCATAGTACTTCTATACAAGCATAATTAATTATTGTTTGTTTGCTTTTATATTAAGTTAGCTTTAGCAATTGTTTGCGCATTAAATTATTAAAAACTAAAAATAAATATTATGAAAAAGAACATGGGAATAACCGACAGAATTATAAGAACACTTATTGCAGTAGTGATAGCAATTCTATATTTCACCCATATCATCACCGGTACATTGGGAATTGTTCTATTGGTACTTGCGGTGGTATTTTTATTAACCAGCCTGGTTAGTTTTTGCCCCTTATATACTTTATTGGGAATAAATTCATGCTCCATAAAAAAATCAGGAGAATGAAAAGTAAAAACATTTTTTTTGCCATAGCTGGCAGCCTGCTTATTTTAAATGCCTGTAAAAGCACAGCACAGCCTGCCAATTTATCTGTGACTGATTTTGAAACATCCATTTCCAAAACCTCTATACAAGTCTTAGATGTACGCACACCCGGTGAATACCAATCCGG
>JBKJSJ010000439.1:0-4065 GCA_046595965.1 Ferruginibacter sp. | reverse complement strand
CTATTAAAAAAACTCTTACCCTTACAGTATCCAAATCAAAACATCCCTGTGCGTTGCTAACCTTTACTATATATTCAATATCATCCTGGGCTTGTGCAATTGGATTAAAAATAGTAGCATTACTGAGTCCCGTAGAAGGTGTCCATAAATAATTTGTGCTGCCGGTGGCATTCAACTGCAGTGGCTGACCCAATACCACATTTGCATTTGCTGGCTCGGCATTGGCAAATATCTGAGCTACTGTTACTAGTATGGTATCATTCACGGTTTTAGGGCATCCCAAAGTATCTCTTACAGCAACAATATACTGGATATCTTCTGTAGGATTAAATGATACAGGATTGGCAATGTTACTATTATTTAAAAATGTAGGTGGGCTCCACGAATAGAAACTGCCACCGCCAGCATTCAACTGAATAGAGTTACCAAAACAGATAGTGCTGTCTTTACCTGCAGTAGCTAATGGATAAGGAACTGTGCGGATTATAATATCATCTTCTTTAAAACATTTTCCTATTCTGCCTATCACATGATAGCTTGTAGTGGCGGCTACAGGTGTAGCAAGAGGGTTTTTAAGTTTTGCATCATTCAGGGTAAGCGGCGGAGTCCATGTGTAATTTAGTGCATCGCTATTAAGCGAAAGAATAATATTATCAGTGCGGCAGATAGTACTATCGTTTCCTGCCTGAAGGGTTACCTCATTTACTACCCTTACTATTACTGAGTCCTGGGCCGAGCAACCATATACATCGGTGTATCTCACCTGATAAGTAGTACTTATATCGGGGCTTATCAATGGCGTAAAACTGTTTACAGTGTTGATCATATAGTTTGGGCTCCAGGTAACAGTACCTCCCGAACTGCCTGCAGCATTTAGCCGCAGGGTATCAATATTGCAAATGAGCGTATCGTTTGAAACAGTAAATTCTGGCTTGTCTATAATCTGAATTTTTTTTATGATCGTATCGATGCAGCCCTTATCGCTGCCAACAATCAGCGATACATCATAAGACCCGGCTGTATTAAAAGTATAGACAGGATTTTTTAGCCTGCTTGTATCGTTTGTTACCTGGGCATTTCCAAAATCCCATCGCCAAAAATTTACATTACCATAATTTGCTCTTGTGGCATCATTAAATTGTACGGGCAGTCCTTTGCACATAGGAGCATTATCTGTAATGTCGGGAAAATAACCCGGAAAAACTTTCAGGGGCGAAGTAGTAGAATCTGCACAGGATCCATTGCGGTTTACCACAAGTTTTAAATTGTAAACACCAGCAATGGTATAAGTATGCGTGGGATTTTGATCGGTGGAGGAATTGCCATCGCCAAAGTCCCAGTAAAAACTGATGTTTAAAGGAGAGTTATTAAGGTTATTAAATGTAAATGAAAATCCATCGCAACTGAGGTAACTGGGTTGTAACTGTGCACCCGCAAAATCACAAGGGGCAACAGATATAATAAAATCTTTGCGGTGCTGCGATTTATATTGCCCGGTTTGGCGGTCGAAAGACTCTACACATACCGAAACAACATATTTACCAGACTGCGGTGCTATGCCAGATATAATTCCAGTATTGACATCAATGGTTGCCTGGTTTCCCAATGGTGCAGTGCCGGAATAACCATTAATATAATTTAAAAATCCATAAGCTGGAGGAGCAGGATTAACTGGTTGCGCATTTCTTACATTGCCACCATCATAGCCATCGCAAAGGCTATATTTCAAAATATCATTGTCTTGATCTGTTGCACTAAAATCTAAAGTAAAGGGTTTGTTGTAACACACAATTGAAATGCCCAGTGCAAATTGTGGACTATTATTGGTTCCGGTAGCCCCAAGGTTGTTAGTGCCGGGAATAACTGTAGTATAAGTGGCACCTATTGAGTTAGGCACATTTTCTATCCCGTCTATTCTACAGCAGGTTTGATAGGCAGCAATATATCCCTGCGCATTATCGGGAAGATCAACCACAAAAGAATAATAGCCTACCGTGTAAACAAGATCCGGGGGATTGGTAATACAGGGAGGCAATGCATTTAAATCAATTCTGTTACTGGCCCCCAATGCCACATTTGTATTGGAAATTAACTGCAAATTGCCGTTGTCAAAAATTCCTATTATCACATTTGAGGGCATCACTGCACAACCAACACAATTATCGTCTCTAAAAAGACGTAGCGTAATACGATAACTCTTACTGTTTGCAGAAGTACCTGGGCCTACATACTCATATATCATTTCTCCACCCGTAATATGCTTGGCAGCAGCGGTAAAAAAGCTACCAGCCAAC
Organism: Ferruginibacter sp.; assembly: GCA_046595965.1. GTDB lineage: Bacteria > Bacteroidota > Bacteroidia > Chitinophagales > Chitinophagaceae > Ferruginibacter. The sequence goes on along the minus strand of JBKJSJ010000439.1, from coordinate 1,771 downwards.
AGAAGTATAAGAAGTGTTTGCTTCATTCAAAAATTAGTATGTACAAAAAATGTATGACTGTAAAATACACATAAATGATGTGCAACATGGGTATTATACGTAAACGGAGTGTAAAAAGTGTGCTAAAGTGTGAAAAGATTTTTCTTTTTCTTCGAGCATGCCCATGTGAGCACTGTGGCGGAGCACATGAATATGAGATAGATTGGGTAAATAACTTTGTGCAAGGCTTTGATTAAAAGGAACTGCTTTGTCGTGCATGCCCATAAGGAATAAAACAGGCGATTGAATGGTTTTTAAAACATTTGTTCTGTCTGGCCGGCATATCATAGCCTGGTAATATTGTATAAGTGTTTCGGGAGAAAACTGTTTTCCTTTTTCTAAAAGTGCATCAATATCATCTTTACTTTTTTGGGCGTCTGCAAATAAACCGGGGATACTTGTTTTTAAAAATGCAGCACTTCCGTTTTCCCGGATAAATGTTATTGCTTTTGTGCGGGCTTCTTTTTTGGCTTCATCATCCGGGTATGCACTGCTGCTAAAAAGCCCGAAGGCTTTTAGCAACTCTGGATATTTTTGTGCAAAGGCCATAGTAATATATCCTCCCATGCTATGGCCAATCATTACACAGCCTTTTATATTTTCATTAGTGAGAATAGAAAAAATGCTTTGGGCATAATCTTCCATTCCAATATTTTTTCCGGTGAGCAGGGAAGACTTTCCACTACCTGCAATATCGGGTATAAGGAGTTGGTAGTTTAATTGAAGCCTTGCTGCAAGCTCGTTCCAGATGCTGCTGTCTTCGCCAAAGCCATGCAACAAAACAACGGTATTTCCCTCGCCCATCATTTTATAATGAAGCTGGGTATTATTATACAGCAGTTGTTTTTCTTGCATGATGAATGTTTTATTTTTTAAAATATCTTACCGTGGCTCTAAAAATTAATAAGCCAACAAATGGTATTAATGCATTGTTCATTTGCTGTGGCAAAAAGAACCAGCTAATGAGTGTAATCAAAATTGCAATGATTGTGAAACCAAAATATTTTTTAACCCAGTTTTTTTTGCTGTTGATGAAAAAAGAAATAACCAGGTGAGAGGGCAGTGCCCAAAGCAGGTTATAATTATTTTTGGTCATACTATGGTCTGTGCCCACCCACATAAAAATAAGCAGTACGCCCAGCAAGCCTGTGGAGAAAAATAATAATCCATCCAGACCGGCCATCATAACGGGCCATTTTTTAGTAAATGTAATATGCATCAAAACAAAACCTGCCAACAGCATGCTGAAAAAAACAAACGGAGTAAACCATCCTTTATCATTATGGGTATTAGTGAGCGCATACAGGTCTTGTGATGAGCGTACCACGGTATTATTTTTTGCACTATCGAGTGCCATCATTAAGTTGTCGGGCAAAAACTGTTGTTCGGCCGCTGTCATAATTCGGTCTGTGGGTGCACCCAGTAAGATAACAATACCCAGTTTGCTCCATGGTTGATGCCCCTTGTTTAAATATTCGTGAATGGCCTGGCGAAAACGCATATTGGCAGGTTTTACTGAAGGTAGGAGTGGAGTGGGTAGTTTGCTGTTTACGATAAGATCCCGAAGGCGGGTGGTGCAGTTATCAAAAAAGAAATCGTATTGATAATATTTATTTTTTCGGGTTCAGAAAAATTTAATACCTGTTCTGTAATACCACGGTTACTGGCCTGGTATATATATTTAAAATCTTCAAAATTCTCTATGCTGATGTAATAATTTAGTTTACCCCGC
>JBKJSJ010000188.1:0-9696 GCA_046595965.1 Ferruginibacter sp. | reverse complement strand
GACAGTCCGCTTATTGGTTGTGGTACTTATGCCAACAACAATACCTGCGCCATCAGTTGCACCGGGCATGGAGAACCTTTTATACAGGCAGTAGCCGCTTACGATGTAAGCTGCCTGATGGAATATAAGGGCATGAGTTTAGAGCAGGCTATGAATGAAGTAGTAAATGTAAAACTGCCAAAAATTCAGGGTGAAGGCGGCATGATAGGAGTAGATGCCAAAGGCAATACAGCCATGGTGCTCAACAGTGCAGGCATGTATAGGGCTATGAAAAAAAGTACCGGCGATCAATTTGTTGGAATTTATAAGGATGATATGGAATAGTAAATTGTAATATTTAATAAATTGTATCCTTGTTTTCATTTTTTAATATTTATTATTAACCCAGCATTTTTTTAAAGATTAGGCATCATTGGCGTCGCACTCTTGTGCATTAAATCTTTATTGAACATTCTCCGCAATGTTATGTTGGGGAAAGAAATATCTGTAACCCCAAACTACAAAAATGCTTCTTTGCTCATTATCACTTTGCTATGATTTTTTTTTAGGATAAATTTTTTCAATATGCAGATTATATTTCCCCCATTTCCTTTTCATTGCTTTTAAACAAAATCATTTTCATTCCTGTATTTTTGCCGCTTAATTAGAAACTTAAATATGAATAAATATGCAGTAATAGTGGCCGGTGGTACAGGTAGCAGGATGAACAGCAGCGTTCCCAAACAATTTTTATTGCTAAAAAATAAACCCGTTTTATTTTACACCCTCGAAACTTTTTTAAAAGCTTATGATGATATAAAAATAATCTTAGTATTGCCGGAAGAGCATGTAGCCACCGGGCAGGAAATCATAGATGCTTGGTTCGATTATAAAAGAATAAAAATTACAGTGGGTGGCCGCACCCGTTTTCACTCGGTACAAAATGGGTTAATGCTGGTAGAAGAAGAGAGCATGGTATTTGTGCATGATGCTGTGCGCTGCCTGCTTACAACAGACCTAATACAGCGCTGTTATAAAAAAGCGCTGGAATGGGGGGCTGCAATTCCGGTAATAGATTGCCCGGATAGTGTAAGGTATGTAACCGGCGAGGGCAATGAAGCGCTGGAACGACGCAGGGTAAAACTGGTGCAAACACCGCAGGTTTTTCTAAGCACTATTTTATTGCCTGCATTTAATATTGATTATAAAGATAAGTTTACAGACGAGGCTTCTGTTGTAGAATCCTTTGGCATGAAAGTGTGGCTGGTAGGAGGAGAGGAAAACAATATAAAAATTACCCGCCCGGCAGATTTAATACTGGCAGAAAAATTGATGGATGAATCAGCCGGTTAAAAATATACTTCAACGTTTGCAGGTATATCATCCGCTGCAAAGTTTTTACAGGAATATTTTATTTATTTATAAACGGGCCAGAAACAGGGAAAACTACAAAGCTTTTAAAGGCAGAGGTTTTACCTGCAATGTATGCTGGGAGCAATACGAGAAATTTGTACCCTCCTATCCTTCGGAAGAAAACAAGAGAGCCATTGTTTACAATAAGATGGTAGCTGGCTATGGCGATAATATTTATTGCCCCTTTTGTATGAGTACTGCAAGAGAGCGGTTGGTTATTCTAAAACTTTCTGAGTTTGATTTAAAAGGAAAAAATATTCTTCATTTATCTCCCGAAAAAAATATTTATACATTTATTAAAGATAAGGCTGTAGTTACCACTGCAGACCTGTTGCCTGGATTTTATAAAACCATTGATGGGTTGGTGCAAAAACAGGATGCCACACATTTTAGTTTTGCAGATGAAAGTTTTGATTGGGTGGTTGGAAATCATATCCTGGAACATATCCCTAACGATAAAAAAGCCATGCAGGAAATATTTCGTGTGCTTAAACCCGGTGGCAGAGCCATATTGCAGGTGCCTTACACAGAACTGCTGGATGAAACCTTTGAAATTCCAACTATTAATGATGCTGCAAAACAATCTTATCTTTTTGGACAAAAAGATCATTTACGCATTTACCTGCTCAGCGATTACGCCAACCGGCTTCGGCAGGCAGAATTTAAAGTAGAGATAGTTCCTTATACTGCTCTTGAAAAATATTATCCCTTTGCCATTCAGCAAAAGGAATGTTTTATCCATATCATAAAACCCACTAATGCTTAAATAATTTCAGGAATGGATGGAGGTTGTTTATTTTTATAAAAGGATACATTTCATTTTTTACCGGGAAACGGCAATAAAATTCAGCAATCCCTTTTACATCAGAACCTTCAAAATCTAATATGTATTTAGATTTACTAAACTCTTTTATTAACTGATCGTATAAGAAATAATTTGCCTGGGCTATTTTACCTTCATTGGTAATGCATGAAATAATATTGTAGATTCTGCTACTGTCTATGAGAAGGATGCAGGCAGCCATTAACTCATCTTTACTATCCCTTACCGTTCTAATGATAAGATTATTCTGCTCCGATAATTTTTTGCAAACGAGGGAAAAGTTCGGGTAATCATTTTGGGTAAAAAAAGGCAGCCTTTCTGCATAGAGTTTTTTATATAATTTAAGCACAGGAATATAGTGCGGACTGTACTGGTATTGCAACTCCCTGTTTCTGCTTCTCTTAATATTTTTTTTTGTTACAGCCTCAAAGCTGCTATAAATTTCTTCATACGAAGATTGCAGGGGCAGCAAAAAATTATTGCGCATACTTACCAGCCCGTTTTTTATTTCACCTGCATCATTCATATAATTTAAAGTAATCTCTGCAAATTTAAAAAGGCTGAAAGCTTTATTGGTGAAGGCCTGCAGCAAACTATTAGATAATGGGGCAATAAAAAAAATGCCTCCCTGCTGCATAAATGGTGGCTGGTATAAATACCGGATGCCCCATTTTTTTTTCCAGGTAAGCGGCATTACTGCTTCATAATCATCCAGCACAAGAGCATCCCAGTTGGCTGCCATAGCATCTAAATAAAACGATTTGGCATAAATGAGCCGGTTGCTGCAGCGGTTTATGCAGGCATCCCATTTTTGTTTATCTATTTGCAGGTATGTAAGATGAATAATGCTCACTGCTTACAATGAAATTTGGGGAATCAATTTCTTTAATGATATATTCTGCACATCTATGCTAAAAGAAATATTTTTTAAAAATCTTTTTTCGGTAATTGTACTTTTAAAATAATCGTTATAAACTTTGCTATAGAATAACGGCACATAAATATTTACCGTGTTTTTTAAAAGAGATAATTGCAGGCCGGCATCATATAAAAATTTGGGAGTGCCGGCATTGTTCTTCCAGGCTTCGGCATAAGTGCCCAAATCTGCAAATATTCTCAGGGGCAGTTTAAAAGGCAAAACCTCCAATGGGTTCATATTAGCAGGAATAGTAGTGGTTAAATTCATTGCAGTGAGCCAGTCGTCTGTTTTACCAATTTTAGAACTCAGCAAATCTGTTCTCACTTTAAATGCCCCGTCTCTTATCATAATTTGCTGGTTGGCAAAACCCTCAAATTCATTGCGCCCCAAAAAATAATTGCTGTAATTATAATCTTCTGCTCCTTTTGGGCCGGTCATGTTTAGTTGATAGCGGTCTGTTTTAAACTGGGTTAGAAAAGTTTTATTGCCGGTGTAAAAAAATTTGCCGGCAAAGAAACGCACATTCATTCCACCGCCTTTTTCATAATTAAAATAATAATTTGCGGTAAGGTCTGTACGCACAAAACCATCGCCCTGTGCAGCCAGCAGGGCAGCTCTGTAAGGATACAATACCCGGTTGTTTTCAAATACAAACTGCAGTTGATTTATTACCCGTTTTTCTTTGGGGTAACTGATGATATCTATTTGCTGCAAAGTATCTCTTTGAAACGATAAACCAGTTTCTGTAATAAAAAAAGTTTTCCATTGCAGGAATTTATTTACCAGGCTGCGGGAATTTTTATTGGCAAAAACAAATTTTGCAGAAGGAGCAATTTTGCGGAAGGGTTGGTAGTTTTTGGTGCCCGTAGAATCTGTATAGCTATCGCCGGTAAACCTGGCAGCGGCCATTGATAAAATTAATTTGTTGCCTTTATTGCCAGGAAAAAAATTGTATGCAATGCTGCCAAGCCCGTTTATTTGTTTGCTAACCGTGGCATACATCGGTGCTGCAAAAAACTGCAGCCTGCTCAGGGGCAAAGAATAGTTGTGCACAAAGGCACCTATCATAAACTTGTCGTAAAAATTATAGCCTATTGCCGGGGCTGCAGAAATATAGGAATGTTTGTTGGTTTCTTTTAAACTAAAAAAAGAAGCCAGTCGGATATCTTTTTTTAGAGAAGGCTGCAGTCTGCCTTTTGTGTTTAATAAACCAAAGAGAATATCCAGGTTTTTTCCACTTACCGTTTCTGCTGTTTGTTTAAAATCGGCAGGGTAGGGATGTTTAAATTTCCATTGGCTGTAATAAGCCTGCATCACAGAATCAAATAAAGTTTTACCCAGTTCTGCTTCTATCAACTGCATCCATTGCGCTGTTTTTGTGTATGCAATAAGACTATAATTGATCAACGAAAAATTTTCACTTTGTGTTTCTATAGGTTGATCTTTTTTAATGCCGGTAATGGTTTGCAGAAGTGTTTGCTCTATATCTGCCGGTTTTCTTTTTTGATAAAAAGAAGATTTTCCTTCAAAAAAGTCTAACCCTTCATTGCCATATTGCTGTAACAAATACCTGCGGTCATAATAACTGTTCATGCCTTCATCCATCCACGGGTGGGCTCTTTCATTACTGGCAAGTATGCCATAAAACCAATTGTGCCCCACTTCATGATGAATGAGTAAATCGAGTGTTTTTTCATCCGTCGTTTTAGAGATCAAAGTAATGGCAGGATACTCCATTCCACCGCCATCGCCCCGGCCCGCTTTTTCTACCACGCTCACTACCGGGTATGGATATTCGCCTAATAATGCACTCTTTGTTTTAATGGCTGCTTTAATATATCCAATACTGTTGGTCCAGTATTTTTTATTGGCCGGGTTGTAATAGGCATACACATCAATTGTTTTGAATCCCAACTGCAGTGTGTCGTGCAGTACTTCAAAATCTTTATCGGCAAACCATGCAAAATCATGAATATTGTTTTGCTGGTAAAGCAGTGTTTTTAAAGGTTCGCTTTGTGTACTGTTTTTTAAAATGCCTGAAGAAGCTACCACATATTTTTCCGGTAAGGTAATCTTTACATCATAGTCTCCAAACTCACTGTAAAATTCGCCCTGGTCTAAGTAGGGCATAGCATGCCATCCTTTACTATCATATACTGCAGGTTTGGGATACCATTGTGTAAGCTGGTAAGATTGATTGATATGTCCACCCCTTGAAAAATTCTGCGGAAGTTTTACATGAAAGGGCGTTTCTATTTTTATTTTTTGATGTGGCGGCAGCGGCACAGGCAATATTAATTTTACAATATCCTGATGCTGGGGATGGTCTTCTGTGCGGGCCAATAAATCATCTACTTTAAAATTGAGCCGGTTGATGTATCCCTTTTGTTCATCACTGCTAAAATAAAAATCGGTACGGCCATTTTGCAGCAACTGATCGCTGAAAGCGGTTTTGTCATTTTTATAAGCATTGGGCCACAGATGAATCCAGATATAGCGAAGTGTATCCGGGGAGTTGTTATGGTAATCCATTTTTATATCTCCCGAAATGGAATGGTCATTATCATTTAATACAACATAAATAGATACATCTACTTTTTGTTGCCAATAGTTTGTTTGACCATAGACAAGAGAAAATAAACAACAGAAAAAAACAAGCAGCAATAAATTTTTCAATACAGTTGGGTTTAATCAAAAATAATAAAATCAGCGCAATCAAAAATAATCAGTGTAATAAGCTTTCTATTTTCCTTTGCCTGCAAGTATAATCTGTACGGTGTGAATCATGATTTTAAAATCCAGTGCCAGGCTGATGTTTTCTACATAAAGCAGATCGTAGGGCATTCTTTGTATCATTTCTTCTATTGATGAAGCATAGCCAAACTTTACCATGCCCCAGCTTGTAAGGCCTGGTTTTACTTTAAACAAATAATTGTATTCTGCATTTAAAGCCACGAGTTGATCTATATAAAATTTTCTTTCGGGCCGGGGTCCTACAAGGCTCATTTCGCCTTTAAGAATATTCCACAACTGGGGAAGTTCATCCAGCCGCCACTTACGCATTACCCGCCCCCAGGAAGTTATTCTTTCATCTGCTTCGCTGCTCAATTGTGGCCCGTTTGCTTCTGCATTTACAAACATAGACCGCAGCTTAAACATTATAAAAGGTTTTCCTTTATAACCTATTCTTTGCTGCCTGAAAAAAACCGGCCCTTTAGAAGATAGTTTTAAACGGATAACGCTGTAAATAAAAAGAGGAGATAAGAGAATCATTGAAATGATGGAAACTAAAATATCAGTAAATCTTTTAATGTTCTGCTGCCAGGAAGGTAGCAGGCCGGAGTGAATGTCTATTAATGGTACACCCATTACATTGCTGGTCTGCAATGCTCCGCTGATAATATCTACCGTATCGGGTGTAATTTTAATGTTTACATCCTTATCGCTCAACTGCTGCAGAATAGTGGTAATAAGATCTCTTTCTTTTTTTTCTACGGTAATAATTACTTCTTCTATTTTTTCTTTTTTTATAATGGCAGATAATTCGGCAAAGCCATAATACTTTTTAATATTAAAAGGCAGCATGGCATTATCCTGTCCGTTGGTGTTTATAAAACTGGTAATGCAGTAGCCGGTATCATCATTGGCTTTTAAAAATGCTTCATACAATTGCGAAGCTTTATTGCCGGTGCCAATAAGCAAAGCATTAAAAGAAACTGTTTTATTTTTCAGTTGTTTTTTAATAATATAAAGTAAAAAAAATCTTACCAGAAGGGTGCTTACAAAGATGGGTATTAATAGGCTAAAGAACTCCAGGTAGTATATTTTATTATTGCCCTGCGGATTTTTAAGGATAAAGAAAAACAACAATACCATGCACCCTATAAGGCTTACGGCTATAGTGCGTATCAACTCTGCAAATCTTGTTTTATGGTAAAGATTATTGTATGCCCCACTCATTAAATGAAGCGTAATCCATCCCAGGGTATAAATTAAAAGTCCTATATAAAAACCAGGAGGAATGCTTATCGGATAATGATTGATAACGGTACGCAGGTAATAAAAACTAACCCATGTAAAAATGCATATCCCGATATCGGCTATCAGGTAAAGACTGGTATGTATGCGGGGTTGTTTCACAAATTAAACCTTCGGTACTTTATTAAAGCAGTTCCGTTATTGCTGCGTGTTGTTTATTTTATCCAGTATCTGGTGTGCTACTTCCATAGCCCTGAAACCGTCAATAACGGTAACGGCCGTGTTTGTATTATTAAGGATGGAATTTTTAAAAGATGTAAGTTCCATCAGTATGGCATTGCCATCATTTATTACCGGGTTAGCAATGGCAATTGTTTTTGTGCCATTGTTGGTTTCAATATCAAACGTAAAAACATTTTTATCTCCGGGGCTGTTTATCTGTATAATCTCTGCTTTTTTATCCAGGAAGTCTATTCCAATATAAGCATCTTTTTGAAACAGGCGGATCTTCCTCATTTTTTTTAATGAGATACGGCTGCTGGTTAAGTTGGCCACACAGCCATTGTCAAATTCTATGCGTACGTTGGCAATATCAGGGGTATCGCTCATTACTGCCACGCCATTGGCAGCTATGTAACTTACATTACTTTTTACAATGTGCAGAATAATGTCAATGTCGTGAATCATCAAATCCAGTATTACACTTACATCTGTTCCTCTTGGATTAAATTGTGCCAAACGGTGTACTTCAATAAACATAGGATTGAGCGCATGATTTTGCAGTGCCAGGAATGCAGGATTAAAACGCTCTACATGCCCCACCTGGAATTTGAGGTTCGATTCTTTTGCAAGCTTTACCAGTTCCCTTGCTTCGTCCATGGTATTGGCCAATGGTTTTTCTACAAACACATGCCTGCCTTTTTTTAGTGCCAATTCGCACAGTTCAAAATGAAAAGGAGTAGGGGCTACAATATCTACGGCATCACAATCTTCCATGAGTGCTGCTGCTGTATCATATCTTTTTAATTGATATTTTTCTTGCACAGGCAGTGCATTTTTATCATCAGGGTCATAAAAACCCACCAGGGTTACATCGGGTATTTCTTTCCAGTTATTTAAATGAAATTTTCCTAAATGACCCACACCCAAAACACCTATCCTAAGCATAATAAATATTTAAATACTAATTAAAAATTTCTGCTGCATCAAGTAAACTTCTTAAGACAATTGTTGCGGTATATCATTGTCTGCCGTTTCTTCCCAAAAACCCATTTTGCCAAATTTCTCAATGCGTTGCTTTACCCTTTCTTCTGCAGGAATTTCTTTTAATGCCTGTATGGCAGGTATCAGATAATTTTTGAGCAGGGAGGCTGCTTCATCATAATCCCAGTGAGCGCCACCCAAGGGTTCTGGTATAACCCCATCTACCAGCCCAAAGTTTAGCATATCAGTACCGGTTAGCCGCAGTTGGTCGGCGGCCGTTTCTTTTTTATCCCAGCTACGCCATAAGATACTGCTGCAACTTTCCGGAGATATTACTGTGTACCAGGTATTTTCCATCATCACCACTTTGTCGCCTACGCCTATGCCCAGTGCGCCCCCACTGGCACCTTCGCCAATAATCACACAAATTACAGGCACCTTAAGGCTTATCATTTCAAAAATATTGCGGGCAATAGCTTCACCCTGTCCACGTTCTTCTGCCTCCAGCCCGGGGTATGCACCAGGTGTATCTATAAGTGTAACAATGGGCTTATTAAATTTTTCTGCCAGCTTCATCAGGCGCAATGCTTTTCGGTAGCCCTCGGGATTGGCCATTCCAAAATTTCTCATTTGCCTTGTTTTGGTATTTATTCCTTTTTGCTGGCCCAGTATCATAATAGTTTCATCGCCCAGTTGTGCAAAGCCACCCACCATTGCTTTGTCATCTTTTACATTGCGGTCGCCATGCAGTTCAATAAAATTGCTGCACATTTTTTCTATATACTTTAATGTATAAGGCCGGTCTGGATGCCGGCTCAGTTGCACCCGCTGCCAGGGTGTAAGATGATTGGTAAGATTTTTTTTTGTTTCTTCTGTTTTGGCTTCAAGCTGTGCAATGGCACTGCTCATATCTGTTTTAGATTTTTCCTGGGTTATTTTTAATTGTTCTATCTGGTCGTATAAATCTTTTATGGGCTTTTCAAAATCCAGGAACTGCCTGTGTTCTAACTGTGGCATATAATAATTTTATTATTAGCGTTAAAATATTGCGTAAGATAATCTGTAAAAATAGCAGATACTATTTTTTTAAAAAGTTTTGTTTTGCAGTAATTAATTCCCCTATCTTTGCCCTCCTAAAAAAAAAGGAACGGGTTGGTAGTTCAGTTGGTTAGAATGCTGCCCTGTCACGGCAGAGGTCGCGGGTTCGAGTCCCGTCCAGCCCGCAAAAACTCTCACAAAGGAGTTCATAAACGCTTAACTCAATTGGTTTAAGCGTTTTTTTTATGCATAAAGGTGAAAAGATGGCCTAATCATAATCAAGTTGTCGGTTACCTATTCGGTTACCTCCATCATGAACTAATTTTAGGTAACCGAATGAATA
>JBKJSJ010000389.1:0-3483 GCA_046595965.1 Ferruginibacter sp. | reverse complement strand
ACTAATTCGTTGCAGCAGGCTACCAATATACACTGGCATGGCCTGATTATACCTTCGGAAATGGATGGCTTCCCTTCTGCTGTAACACTTCCCGGGGCTGCATTTCAATATTTATTCACCGTAAATCAACGTGCCGGAACGTATTGGTATCACCCGCACCCTGATGGACAGACAGCTGAAGAGGTGTACCAGGGACTCGCCGGATTTTTTATTGTACGTGATGACGAAGAAGCTGCTTTGAAATTGCCCGCCGGCGATAGTGAAATTGCCTTTGTAATTCAGGACAGGCGGTTTAAAAGCAGTGGCGACTTTGACTATACTCCAACGACTGAAGAAGTGATGACCGGTTATTTTGGCGAATATGTTATAGTGAACGGGGCATACAATCCTTACAAAGCAGTAAAAGCAGGGTGGAACCGTTTACGCATCATCAATGGTTCCAATGCAAGAGTGTATAACCTTGCTTTCAGCAACGGGCAGGATTTTACGGTGATTGGTTCTGATGCAGGTTTACTGACTGCACCTGAAACAGTAAATAATATTTTGATTTCCCCAGGGGAAAGAATTGATATGCTGATAGATTTCAGCAATTCAGCAAACAAAGATATTTTTCTGCAAAGCAAAACCTTTGATGGCGGTGGTGTACAGGGCAAAGATGCATTTAAAATAATGAAGTTTGCAATTGGCGAAAAAGTAAATGAGCCTTTTACTTTGCCAACAACTTTATCTGCCATCGAAAAAATTAATCCTTCCTCTGCAACAAAAACAAGAACGTTTGACATTAGTAATGCATCCATGCATGGTAGGGATAATATGGATATGAAAATGGACACGGAAGATACGGCAGTTAAAACCAGGAATGATATGGGCCAAACAGGCATGAATAAAATGAAGATGGGTATGCACACCATTAATGGAATTGCTTACGATGCTGCCGTTATTAATGAAAAGGTTACTGCAGGCGCAACAGAAATATGGGAGTTTGATAATAGTAAAGGAAGTGAATTACATCCCATGCATTTTCATGGCAATCATTTTCAAATTATAGAAAGAACCGGCGGGAGAGGAAAATTAATTGCTACTGAAAAAGGATGGAAAGACACAGTGATGCTGCTGCCGGGCGAAAAAGTAAATGTAATAACTACTTTCTCTCAATTTAAAGGAAAGTATGTTTTGCACTGCCACAATCTTGAACATGAGGATAGCGGCATGATGCTGAATTTCGAAATAGTATAAAAGCAAAACTGCGGTACACAAACATGAAGATTTCTCCTCACAATATATTTTTCAGCCAGGCCTTGAATTTAAGCGAGGTGGCAGATAAAAATAATATACGGGCAACAGCACAACTGAAGGGCAGGCAACAGTGCATCTGAAGAAAATTTAAATTATTAATAAAATGATGAACGATCATTCCTGGGGATGGGGCATGGGTTGGGGTATGTGGATTATTCCAATTGCTATCATTCTCATTATTGTCTTTTTTTTGAGAGGCAGACGCCGAAAGTGAAATCCCAAAAGAATTAATTGTGCAATGAAACAATTATGGGCAGCGGTTCACAAACTGAAATGAATAAAACTTACAGCACATGATAGCTTCATTGCTTAAAAAATATAAATTATTACATAAGAAAAATTAGAGTAGCAGTAAATAGATATTGAGTAATCGGCAAAAGCATTGCTGATGCAATAGCTTTGCAGAATGACATTGAACTAATTGGCATTGCTGATGTGATATCTGATTGGCGAATTAAAGCAGAGGGTATTGTAGTAATGACTGGAGCTTATTTATTAAACAAGTGAATATATTTTTATGAACGAGGCTAACCCCATGGGGAATGAAAATGTAAAATATTGAGAGGAATTTTGGAGCTTTTTCACAAGCCTGCCTTACTCCTATATCAATTCCGTTATGGGGTATTAATACCTCTTTATGAGATAATGCTGCAGGTATTCCGAAATGTTGCAGGACTGGACCGTTTAACCTTGTATAATAATAACGTTTACAGCGCATTTCTGAATAAAAAGGATTAATTTTTTTATAATAAAAATAAATAGCTTTTTGGAGCCTGTTTTGCCTTTAATATCTATGAGAAACTCCATCTTAATAAAAGAATAAATGACTATCATAATGATAAAGACTACAAAGAAAAAAAGCACTTCTAATCGTAATAAATTAATCAAATGCCCAACTGGTATCAAGGGTTTTGACGAAATTACCGAAGGCGGGCTGCCACAAAATGGAACCACTTTAGTTTCCGGAAATGCCGGCTCTGGGAAAACCCTTTTTGGGATTGATTTTCTAATCAAAGGTGCAACCGATTACAAGGAGCCGGGAGTTCTCATGTCATTTGAAGAAACAGAAGATGAACTTTTTAAAAACGTTGCTTCTCTCAATATGGATTTGCCAAGCCTTGTTTTACGGAAAAAGATTGTGCTGGAAAATGTTGTTTTAGAGCGCAAAGACATTCAGGAGACTGACTTTAATCTGGAGGGAATATTCGTTCGATTGGAAGAAGCCATTGATTCTATCGGCGCTAAACGGGTGGTTTTAGATTCTCTCGAGTCTCTTTTTGCAGGCATTACAGATGTTGGCATTCTTCGCTTAGAAATAAAAAGACTTTTCCGGTGGCTTAAAGAAAAACAGGTAACAGCAGTTGTTACAGGCGAGCAGGCAAAAGAAGGTTCATATACACGTCATGGGCTGGAGGAGTATATCTCCGATTGCATCATTCTGTTGGATAACAGAGTAAGAGACGAAATGGCCACCCGTAGAATTCGTGTCATTAAATATCGGGGGTCAAGTCATGGAACAAGCGAATATCCATTTGTTATAGATGATGAAGGCCTTTCAGTAATTCCCATCACATCAGCAGGGCTTGCACAACCGGGCACAGCCAAGAAAGTTTCTACAGGCATTCCATCGTTAGACAAATTGTTCACGGGCCGCAAAGGTTACACCAGGGGTAGTACCATACTGACTTCCGGCACAGCAGGCAGCGGAAAAACAAGTTTTGCAGGGGCATTTGCATTAGAGAGTTGTAAACGTGGGGAACGCTGTCTATACTTCTCTTATGAAGAATCAACAGGGCAACTCGTTCAAAACATGAATTCAATCGGTATTGATTTTGCGCCATGGATTGAAAAAGGATTATTAATGATTGTGGCGCTTAGACCTTCCTTTCTTGGTTTGGAGTTGCATCTACTGAATGTTTATAAGCTGGTTGATAGTTTTAAACCAAAGGCTGTGGTTGTAGATCCTCTGACAAGTCTTGTTGGAGAGGGGGAGCAGCGTGAAGTTTCATCGATGATTACCCGCATGATTGATCTCTTTAAATCCAGAAGCATCACTACGTTTTTTACAAGTCTTGTTTCTGCAACCTTTCAAAGTAACACGAGTGGCGAAATAGGTGTTTCATCTTTGATTGACACCTGGATTGTTGTGAGAATGGTAGAAGATGATGAGGGCAGAAAACGCACCCG
>JBKJSJ010000480.1:0-10672 GCA_046595965.1 Ferruginibacter sp. | reverse complement strand
CAATTTAGACAAATACCATGCTAACACTAAATGTAATATTCAGCCTATATAATTGGAAATTTTTTTTAAAAAAAGATAGAGAAGCAGTTTAAAATCTTTTTACATTAAAAGCCGTAAGATCAATTTCGGTTTTTTTATTTTCTACCAATTGGCTCACCAACAAACCTGTTCCTGTACCCTGAGATATACCCAGCATGGCATGGCCCCCGGCAATGATTACATTTTGGTATTCATTTGTGCGGCCAATATAGGGTAAGCCATCGGGCGTTACCGGGCGAAGGCCATTCCATATTTTATTTGCAGGAGGAAAATCTATTTTTAAACCTGGGTAAAAACTTTTTGCTGCATTATAAATTCCCTGCATGCGTTTTATCAAAACCTTATTGTTGATGCCGCTAAATTCCATGGTGCCGCCAATGCGAAGGCTATGGCCCCAGGGAGTAATGGCACAGCGGCCATCTACCAATATGGCGGGGTACTTAATATTTTTTTCAATAAGATCATAAGTATAACTGTAGCCTTTGCCGGGCTGCATTAATAAATGTATGCCCAGCATTTTGCTTAGCACCGGAATCCAACTGCCCGTGGAAATAATAAAATTATCTCCTTCAAATTTTTGTGTTTTTGTAATAACCGAAATCACCCTATTGCCCGTTTTCTCAAAACCTATAACAGTACTGTTTAATTGAAATTGAACGCCTTGTTTTTCTAAATGAGTTTTTAAAACTTTCATCATTTTGCCGGGATTAAAATGGCAATCGTCTTTAAATAACACTGCACCGGCTACATTCAGTTCCACATCCGGTTCCAGGGCCTGCACCTGTGCTGCATTTAATCTTTCTGCCAGCAACCCCAGTTTTTCTGCATCATCTGCCAGGCTAAATTCATGGGCTAATGTGGCGGGTTGTTTGCAAAGCATTAAACAACCTTTTTCTTCCATGTCAAAATTATCACCAATCCCTGTGCGCATATCATTGATAAGACTGCGACTGAGCTGTAAAATATTATTAAGATGAGGGGCAGATTTTTTTACATGGGCAGCGTTACTGTTTTTATAAAAATGCCAGGCCCATTGCATGAGTTCCCAATTTAATCTTGGTTTTATGTAAAAAGGGCTGCTGCTGCTAAGCATATACTTAAGCCCTTCGGCAATTATACCCGGCGAAGCAAGTGGCACAAAATGACTGGGACTCATATAACCCATATTGCCAAAGGAACAACCATCGGTAATATCTCCACGGTCTATTACGGTAATAGCATGTCCTGCTTTTTGTAAATAATAGGCACTGCATAATCCTATAATTCCTCCACCTACTATAATTGTGTGAGCCATAACAAAGACATTGGTTTGTTTTTAAATAATCAGAGAGGGTAATTTACAATTTCCTCAGTTGTTTAAAGAAACTAAAAATAAAAAAGCTGCTTATAGGAGCAGCTTTAAAATTTAAATATATACGTTCTTAATTTTTTCTTTGTTTGATAAGTGCATCCAATTGTTCTTTTTGTTTGTCTGCTTCCTTTTCCTGTGCAGCTACTTCTGATATGTTTTGTGCAATTTTAGCGTCCAGTTTCTTTTTTTGATTTTCATAATCAATGCCATCATCCCGCAGGTTCTTTAATTTTTTATCTGTTTTCTTTACGACATTATCCTGGTCATTAATCTGCAACTCAAGGCTGGCTGCAGCTACCGGGGCTTCAAAACTGTTTAAGTAAGTTACGGCCTTTGCAAAGAGGCCGCTGTTTTCTTCCGGAGAATAAAAGCGGTCAAATTCGTTGGAGAGCATCATGGTTAAAACGGCATTCCCATTATCTCTGTTGCTTTTCTTTTCTGCATTAAAATAAATCGTAAGCGGTTCATTGCTTATTTCGGGCACCAGTACATTTTTATACATACTAAATCCTTTTACTTTTTTGGGCGTGCCATAAGGGCTCATTTTATTTTCTACTCCATTAAAAACTGCTTCCTGAGAAAATGGGAGATTATACATGACCGAAGGCTGGGGCGATTTATTAAAAGTGGTAATGCCCGTTTGCGATTGTGCATTTACAGAAAGGGTGATGATGCTTACTACGATCATCAGTATTATTTGTTTCATGTTTTTATTTTTTGGTTTTGTGTGGGCAAATTTACTTATCCGGTTTCATACATAATGATGCAGAGATGTTATAATTTTTAAATAACCTGGAACCCCAAAGCAAAAGGGTCATCTTCCTTATCAATAGAAATAATATTATGCCCATAAATTTTTGCCCAGCCCTCTATACCGGGTTTAATGGAGGGTATGCCGTTTACATTGGTTTCTTCTTCTATAGTGCCAATAAACTTACTGCCAATAATACTTTCATGCACAAACAGGTCTCCTTTTTTTAATTTTCCTTTTGTGTACCACTGTGCCATACGGGCGCTGGTGCCCGTGCCGCAGGGGCTGCGGTCTATAGCTTTTTCGCCATAAAAAACAGCGTTGCGGGCAGTGGAAGTTTTATCCAAAGTTTCACCAGCCCATAAAATATGGCTGCATCCTTTTATGGTTTTATCCTGCGGATGTATAAATTCATATTGCTCATTAATGAGGCTACGGATAATGCCACTGAAGCTGATTAATTGACTGGCTGTGTAAAATTGTAAACCTTTAAAGTTTTTCTGTTCATCAATGATGGCATAAAAATTTCCGCCATAGGCTACATCTATTATTAACTCGCCCAACTGAGGAGATTGTACTGCCAGTTCTGCAGCGGCAAGGTAGGAGGGCACATTGGTAAGCTTAACCGATTTTACTTTTTTATTTTCTTCTGTGTACGAAATATGCACCAGCCCTGCCGGTGTTTCCATTCTTACCCGTCCCGGAATTTTAGGAACAATTAATCCTTCTTCTATAGCAATAGTAATAGTGCCAATAGTGCCGTGGCCGCACATGGGCAGGCAGCCACTGGTTTCTATAAATAAAACCCCCACATCATTTTCGGTATCTGATGGGGGATACAAAATACTTCCGCTCATCATATCGTGGCCACGGGGTTCAAACATGAGGCCCCGCCGTATCCAGTCAAATTCTTTTAAAAAATGCTGTCGTTTTTCGCTCATGGTATTGCCTTGCAAATCCGGGCCTCCATGTTTTACGAGTCTTACGGGATTACCGCAGGTATGGGCATCTATGCAGGTGAAAGTATTATCCATCTATTTAAATTAATATTATTCAAATTTGAAGAATATAAAATAAATTTGAAGTAATTATTTTTTTATGGAAGCCTACGGTAAAATTTTATTAATTGCAATGCCTGTTTTTTTACTGCTTGTATTATTTGAAAAATGGTATGGCTGGCGTAAGGGTATGGATACTGTGCGCAGCATGGATATGATAAGCAGCCTTAGCAGCGGCGTAACCAATGTTGTAAAAGATGTGCTGGGATTAAGCATTGCGCTTATCAGTTACGGATGGTTGGTAAATAGCCTGGCTGTTACTTCTATAAAAGCCACCTGGCTTACTTATCTTATTGCTTTTATTGTGTTAGATTTTGCAGGTTACCTGGTGCATGTACTGGATCACCGCATTAATTTTTTCTGGAACAGCCACATTGTACATCACAGTAGCGAAGAATTTAATTTGGCCTGTGCATTAAGACAGAGCATTTCTGTTTTTGTGCGGTTGTTTGTTATTCTTTTATTACCTGCTGCTGTATTGGGTGTGCCTAAAGAAGTAATAGCAGTGGTGGCTCCGCTGCATTTATTTGCACAATTCTGGTATCATACCAGGCATATAGGAAAAATGGGCTGGCTTGAAAAAATAATTGTTACCCCTTCTCATCACCGGGTGCATCATGCCATTAACCCGGAGTATATGGATAAAAATTATGGACAGATATTTATTTTTTGGGATAAATGGTTTGGTACTTTTCAGCAGGAGTTAAAGGAAGTGCCGCCAGTATATGGCGTAACAAGGCCGGTGAGAACATGGAACCCCATTAAAATAAATTTTCTGCACTTATGGTTGCTTTTTAAAGATGCATGGCATACTCAAAACTGGAAAGATAAACTGCGGGTGTTTTACAAATCCACCGGATGGCGGCCTGTAGATGTAGCTGAAAAATACCCGGTATATAAAATTGAAGATGTGTACGATTTTGAAAAATACGATACGCCATATTCAAAATCTTTTTTGGTGTGGACCTGGGTGCAAACTATTGTACTGCTGTTGCTGGTTAGCTATTTGTTTGGAAACATTGGGGCAATAGGAACGCCCGGCATATTTTATTATGGTGCATTTATTTTTTTATTCGTGTATGCATTTACCGAACTGATGGATGGAAACAGGTATGCCTTTATTTCTGGGTTGATAAATGCTGCTGCAGGTATTGGTATTTTATTTTATACCGGAGATTGGTTCGGAATATCCACCCTGCATCCTTTGATAAAATATGTTTTGCTGGTATACTTCCTGGTATCTGCCGCAGTTACGCTTTGGTTTAATTATAGTAAAAGTGAAATAAAAAATGAATTTGCTGTTAACTGAAATCAATTAATTTTTTCTTTTGTCAATGCATTGTTGACGGTTCTCCATATTTTTAATGGGTTACTATTTTTTAATTCATCGGGCAATAAATTTTGTGGCCAGTTTTGAAATGAAATCGGTCGTGCAAAACGTTTAATGCCATCTGCCCCTACAGATGTAAACCTGCTGTCTGTTGTAGCGGGAAACGGGCCACCATGCTGCATGCTTAAACAAACTTCTACACCAGTGGGTACATTGTTTAAAATAAATCTTCCGCAAATATTTTTTACTGCTTCTACTAATAATTCGTTTTGAAGCACATCATTTTCGGTGGCCATTAATGTAGCTGTTAACTGGCCCTGCAGGTGATGCACTACTTTTATCATTTCATTTATATCAACACATTTTACAATGATGGAGTAGGGACCAAATACTTCCTGCTGTAATAAAGGATTATCTAAAAATACCTGGGCTGTGGTGCTGGCAATAGACGCAGAGCCTTCATTGAGTGCTGCATCTTTTTCTGCAACTGCTACCTGCTCTACGGTGGGTTGTGATAAAGCGGCTGCTTTTTTTTCTACATAACTTTTATAAATCCCTGCATTGAGCATAGGGGCGGGTTGTGTGTTTTTTATTTCTGTGGATAAAATTTCTGTAAATATTTTCAGATCATCATTATCAACCCCCACAATAATTCCGGGATTGGTACAAAACTGCCCTGCACCTAATGTGATGGATGCTGCAATCGTTTTTGCAATTTCTGCAGCCGATGAATTCATTTTTTCTGGCATTAAAAAAACAGGATTCACGCTGCCCATTTCTGCAAATACCGGGATGGGTTCTTTGCGTTGATTTCCCCAGTCGAACAATTGTTTTCCACCGCCATAAGATCCTGTAAAGCCTACGGCTTTAGTATGCGTATGCTTTACCAATGCTTCTCCCACTGCCGGAGATGCGCCATGTACATGAGCAAAAATTCCTTTGGGTAAATAACAATTGGCGGCAGCTTTAGCAATAGCATCTGCTACCATTTGGCTGGTTTTTGCATGTGCAGGATGACCCTTTACAATTACCGGGCAGCCTGCTGCAAAGGCGCAGGCTGTATCTCCGCCGGCAGTACTGTATGCAAAAGGAAAATTGCTGGCTCCAAAAACTACCACAGGCCCAAGAGGTATCAGCATTTTTCTTATATCAGCTTTTGGTGGAACCCTGTTTTCGTTGGCAGTATCTATTCTTGCATCGAGCCATTGGCCGCTTTCGCAAAAATTTGCATATTCATTTAACTGGAAAATAGTTCTGGCTCTTTCATTTCTTAACCTTGCTTCGGGCAGGTTAGTTTCGCTCATGGCCGTTTCTATCAGGGCATTGCCACAATTTTCTATTTCAACAGCAATGCTTCGCATAAAATTTGCCCGTTGGGCAAGCGGTAATTTTCTATAAATATGAAATGCCTGCCATGCATCGTTCATTATATTATCTATTTCTTCTATGGTTGTATCTGTAAACATGTAAAAAAAATTAATTTAAAAAACTAAAGCTCTAAACCAATAAACTAAACTACCAACTTCGGCCTGCCTGCAATTCCATCATCAATTATTTTTAAAATCCTTATTCTTTCTTCTCCCTCCAGTATTAACCTTGGAGCTCTAACAAATTCTGATCCAATACCTGTTTTAGTCTCTGCCAGTTTTATATACTGTACAAGTTTTGGATCAATATCCAGTTGCAGCAAAGGCATAAACCAGCGGTAAATTTTTAAGGCCTCCTGATGTTTGTCGGCATTTAATAAATTGTAAATAGCAACGGTTTCTTTTGGGAAAGCACAAACCAATCCTGCTACCCAACCAACTGCTCCCAGGCAAAGTTCTTCATAGGCCAATGTATCTACGCCACACAATATTTTATAACGGTCTCCAAAACGGCTAATCATTTCCGTTACATTAGTGGTGTTACGTGTACTTTCTTTTACTGCCTCAATATTTTTGCAGTCCGCCAGGTCTTCAAACATATCCAATGTAATTTCTGTTTTATAATCTATTGGATTATTATAAATCATAATGGGCAGATCAGTAGTGGCTGCAATGCTTTTAAAATATTCGACTGCTTCTCTATGATCTGGTTTGTACCGCATAGGAGGCAGGAGCATCAGGCCTTTGGCCCCCCATTGCTTTGCAAGTGAAACTTGATTTATGGCTTCTTTTGTAGAGCCTTCTGCAATATTGAGAACAACTGGAATTTTACCAGCCGTATTTTCTACAGCAAATTTTACAAGAATTTCTTTTTCTTCTGTTGATAGCACACTTGCTTCTCCCAGGGTTCCACCCAGGATAATTCCATGCACGCCTGCATCCATTTGTGCCTCCAGATTTTTTTTAAACAACATTAAATCCAGTTCATCATCAGAAGTGAACTTTGTGGTGAGTGCAGGAAAAACTCCTTTCCATTCTATATTCATTTTATTTTTTTTTATTGAATAAGATTAAATAATAAAACAGCCAGAATTCCTCCAATGATGGGACCCACTACTGGTATCCAGCTATAACTCCAGTTGCTGTCTCTTTTTCCTTTCATGGGTAATAGGGCATGTACAATTCTTGGCCCCAGGTCTCGGGCAGGATTGATTGCATAACCCGTGCTGCCACCCAGCGACAGGCCGATCCCTAATACCAGTAATGCAACAGGTAATGCATCTAATGCGCCAAGGGTATCACTGGGTTTTGAAATAAATAAAACGCCCAATACCAAAACAAAGGTTCCAATTATTTCGCTCAGCATATTTTGAAAAGTATTTTTAATGGCAGGAGCTGTACAAAAAGTAGCCATGCGTGCATCGGCATCTTCGGTGGCATCGTAGTGCTTGCGGTAATGTGCCCATACCAAAGTACTTCCGAGCATTGCACCCAGCATTTGCCCGGCAATATAAACAGGCACCTGGCTCCATTCGCCGGTTTTAAAAGCAAGGCTGATGGTAATGGCAGGATTTAAATGTGCACCGCTGGCGGCAGAACTGTACACGGCTACAAACACCGCAATTGCCCATCCCAAAGTGATCACAATCCATCCGCTATTGTGGCCATAAGTTTTACTAAGCACAACATTGGCTACAACGCCATTCCCCAGTAGAATTAAAATACCGGTTCCAATAAATTCAGAAATAAAAACTGTCATATAGTTGTTGGTTTATGGTAAATATCTTTTGGCTAAAGTAATAAATGAAAAGGTTTGTGCTACTATCCATTCTTTTTCTTTTTTCATTTCTGTAGCCATCAGCTCTGCTACAAAAGGCGCAGTTTCTATAGCTGCCTTTGCATCTAAGAATAACATCCTAGTTCTTCTTGCCAGCACATCTTCTACGGTAATAGCCATTTCTTTTCTTACTGCCCATATTACACATGCCTGTGTGTAAGGAAAAGAAGGATGCAGTGATTTGTGCCAGTTTTCATTTTCTAAATATAAATTTTTTAACGGTACAAGATCAGCACCATAATAATGTAAAGGATTGGATTTGTCTGATTCGTTTACCCAGCCATGAATTTTTAAATCATGGGTAATACAATCTTTTTTTACCAGGGTTGAATATGCGGTTGCTTTATCTATTACATCTTTGGCCATCTTTCGGTAAGTGGTCCACTTGCCACCGGTAATTGTAATGAGGCCGGTTGCAGAAATAACAATCGTATGATCTCTGGGCATGAGCGAAGTTTTATTTATGCTGCTCATTTTTACCAGGGGTCTTAGTCCTGTAAACAGCGAAAGGATATCTACTTTTGTAATAGCAATATTTAAATAAGCATTTATATTATTAAGAATAAAATTTATTTCAGATGATAATGCGGCAGGTTCCAGCGAAATATTTTCCACGGCAGTATCTGTTGTTCCCACAACCACTCTGTCGTACCAGGGCACTGCAAACAATACTCTTCCATCTGTGGTTTTTGGTATCATCAGTGCATCATTTCCGGGAAAGAATTTTTTATCCAGTACAATATGCACGCCCTGCGATGCTGAAACCAGTGGAGACCTTGCAGCATCATCCATTTTAATTACCGTATCTGCAAATACGCCTGTAGCATTAATAACTACGGTTGAAAATACCTTGTATTCTTTTAAGCTGATAGTATCTTTAAGTAATACTCCTTTTGTCTTTTTATCTTTTTTTAAAAGCCCGGTTACTTTGCAGTAATTTAAAATGGTTGCACCATATTCTGCCGCAGTTTGTGCAAGGTTGATGGCTAACCTGGTATCATCAAATTGTCCATCTTGATAAATAATGCCGCCTCTTAATTTTTTATTTTGAATGGTTGGTAATAACTGCAGAGCCGATTTTTTTGAAATAATTTTTGTATTTCCCAGGCCAAGAGTGCCTGCCATAACATCATAAATTTTTAAACCAATGCCATAATAAATTTTCTCCCACCATTTAAAAGCAGGAATAATAAAATCCCCCTTGCTGCTGATATGCGGAGCATTTTTTAGCAGCAGCCCTCTTTCTCTTAAGGCATCTTTTACTAAATTAAAATTACCCTGTGCCAGGTAGCGCACGCCACCATGCAGCAGTTTTGTAGAGCGGCTGCTGGTGCCTTTTGCAAAATCTTCCTGCTCCAGAAGCAAAGTTTTGTATCCTCTTGATGCGGCATCTACCGCTGCACCTAACCCTGTGGCACCACCCCCAATGATGATGATATCCCAGTGGATATTTTTTTCCAGCGTATGCAACATTTCATCCCTGTTCATAATAATTTATTCAAAAAAAATCAATGATAATTATTTTTGCTTTTTCTAATATTTGCTTCAATCTTCTCCTATAACTCCTTCGGGAATTTTCTGTAAGGGAACAACGAAATCAAGAGAGGTCTGTCATTGCAATTGTAGCCTTCACCGCTTTTTGCCAACCCATCTTTAAAGCTGCTCTTTTTTCTTCATCCATTTTTGGTTCAAATGTTTCATCTATCTGCCATTGTTCCTGAATTTCTTCTATATTTTTCCAATAACCCACAGCAAGACCAGCCAGGTATGCAGCACCTAATGCAGTGGTTTCGGTAATGGTTGGCCGCAGCACTTTGGTATTTAAAATATCCGATTGAAACTGCATCAATAAATTATTGGCAGTGGCACCACCATCTACTCTTAATTCTTTAATGGCAATGCCGGCATCTGCTTCCATAGATTTTAAAACATCCATGGTTTGGTATGCAATACTTTCCAGTGCTGCTCTTGCTATATGCCCGGCAGAAGTTCCCCTGGTAATACCAAACATAGTTCCCCGGGCATCGGGGTTCCAGTGCGGTGCGCCCAGCCCGGTAAATGCTGGAACCATATACACTCCTTCACTGTTCTCCACTTTAGAGGCTAACGCTTCAACATCAGCCGAATGACGGATAATGCCCAATCCATCTCTTAGCCATTGCACAACTGCACCTGCAATAAACACCGATCCCTCCAATGCATATTGAGTAATGCCATTTACTTTCCAGGCTACGGTAGTTAATAAATTATTGTTGGAAAAAACAGGCTTCTCCCCGGTATTCATCAGCATAAAACAACCGGTGCCATAAGTATTTTTTACCATGCCAGGGTGCGTGCACATCTGGCCAAACAAAGCCGCCTGCTGGTCTCCGGCGATACCTGCAATTGGAATATTTTTAGCCGTTAAAATATTTTGTGTGCTGCCATATATTTCACTGCTGCTGCGTATCTGTGGCAGCATATTGCCGGGTATGTTCAGCATATCCTGTAGTTCTGCATCCCATTGTAGTGTATGAATATTACAGAGCATAGTGCGGCTGGCATTGCTTACATCGGTGGCATGTACCTGTCCTTTGGTAAGGTTCCAAAGGAGCCAGGTATCAATGGTGCCAAAAGCTAGTTCGCCATTGTTGGCTCTGTCTCTTGCACCGGGCACATTATCTAATATCCATTTTATTTTGGTGCCGGAAAAATAAGCATCAATTACCAACCCGGTTTTTTCTTTAATAATATTATCCAGACCTTTTGCTTTTAACTCATCACATAAAGAGGCCGTTCTCCTGTCTTGCCACACAATGGCATTGTAAATGGGTTTGCCTGTATTGCGATCCCATACCACGGTTGTTTCACGCTGGTTGGTAATGCCAATGGCTGCAATATTTTCTACACTCAACCCGGCTTTTACAATGGCTTCTGTGGCCACACTCAGTTGGCTGCTC
>JBKJSJ010000237.1:0-2733 GCA_046595965.1 Ferruginibacter sp. | reverse complement strand
AGCACTGCTGCTTCTCGAATGCTGCAGCATTCCTTTTACAATGGCATCGGCCCGTTTACCATGGTGATTTATTTTTTCTAAATTCTGAATAACATCATCGGCTAATTCTTTTGCATCTATAGCATCGCCATTATCTAATGCTATTTTCATTTCATCCAGTAACTCTTTACTTACTTCACTAAAATTATTAACGAAGTTCAACGGGTTTTGAATTTCATGGGCAATGCCTGCGGTAAGTTCACCCAATGAAGCCATTTTCTCTGATTGTATCAATTGCTTTTGTGTGGCCTGCAATTCTATTAAAGCATCTTCGGCTTTTTGCTTGGCTTCTTTAATGGCTATTAAATCCTGTTCAGCCTGCTCGGCATGGGCTTCAGCTATTTTTAAATCATTGAAACGGGTAAAGGTGAGATTGAATACAGCCGCAAAACGTTCCAGTAATTGTATAGTTTCATTTCCCTGGCCGTCTGGTGAAGCCATTCCAATAAAACCTTTTGAAAAATACGCCACACTCTGCACCCGTCTTTTTTGTGTAAGGCCAGCTTTGAAAGGAATATGCATCACGTCATTCAGATAATGAAAATAATCTTCCAGTTCCTTTCCCTCCATATCCACAATTACCGATTTTTCTTTTGCCGCCCAGCCGTCGTACAGTTTTTTTACAGATGCATTTTCATTTTTATTGAATATAAATTTCTGCCCCACCTTCGTGCCATCTTCATCTGTTGCCCACATTTCCATATCGCCGCTTTCATCTTTTATAATACCGATGTACAGGCGGTTTGGCTCAATACCAAGATTAATGAGTTGTTTAAAAACTTCGGCGGCAGTTTCGGCCAGTTCACTACTCGATTGCATGGCCATTGTGCGACTTCTTACTCTTTCTAAACCTGCTTCTATCTGAGCTTCCCTTGCCTGTGCTTCTGCTTTTTGCAGATCATTAAAACGGGTATAGGTAAGATCAAATACTTTTCCAAAGCGTCCAAGAATATCAAGATTATCTTCTGATAAAGGTTCTTCACCAACGGTTTGCAAACCTCCAAAATTGCTGAAAGTAAATGATGCCACATATCTTTTCATTGCTCTTGATGCCGCCTGTGCTTTTTTAGGTACCCTTCTCCATTCAGTTTTGTTGAATAAATAGTCATCATATTCTTTTTTCTCTTTCCCTTCGAGTACATAAACATGTTTCAGCTTTCTTTCCTGGTAACCTTTTAGCATAGAATGGTGAAATGTGTAATCTTCAAACTTCATCAGGTAGGATTCAGGCGGCTTATTTGTTTCGGGATTGGCTGCCCAAACCATATTGGTGAGTGATGGTTCATCAATAATATTTATGATGCACCAGTTTAAAGCAAAATCCAGATTTGCCAGTTCTTTAAAAACGGTATCTACTAATTGAGATAATTCATTGGAATGATGCATGGCCATTGCCCGGGCTCTCACTCTCTCTAATCCTAATTCAATTTGTGCTTCTCTTGCCTGTGCTTCTGCTTTTTGCAGATCGAGGAAACGGGTATAAGTTTGTTCGAAAACTTTTGCGAAGCGTTTAAGAATGTCATTGTCGGCTGCTGAAAACTTTTCACCATAATGATTGATAATAAAAATACTGGTATGTTGAGATACACAACAAGATCGGGTGTATCCTCCCGGACTTGAAAGGGTTTCTTTTTTCTGTTTAGCATCCAGCTTTGACCAGGGCTCATGTTTAAATAAAAATGTAAAAAATTCTTTTTTCTCTTGCTGTGTGTATTCTTCTGTAAAAAAAGCCGGGCCTTTTTTAATGTTTTTTATAAGGTTGCTACAAAAAGGTTTTTCGTAAAGCGGAATATGTACTTGTTCTGTAGTGTCAGCAGTTCCCCCAGCTCCCCAACAACGGAGTTCAGTTAAAATGTCACTGTTAATAACAATAAATGAGCCTCCCTGAATTGCAATATTTAAATTGAGCAATTCTTTATGAACCGTGTGTATTACCTCTTGTAGTTCGGAAGTATTGTGCATGGCCATACTCCGGGATCGTACTCTTTCTAAACCTGCTTCAATTTGTGCTTCTCTTGCCTGTGCTTCTGCTTTTTGTAAATCGAGAAAACGTTGATATAGTCTGCCGAATTCAGTGGCGAATTTCAACACAATATCTTTTTCTTCTTCTGTTGCTTTTCTTGCATGCGCAAACCCCATGTACCCGAATTGGCAATTCCCTTCGGTTACATAAATTCCATCAGGAAAATCTTCAACGTGTGGTAGCGCCTCAGCCGGTGTTGCTGTCCTAATTTCATTAAATAGTTCAAATAATCCCGGAATAGCTTCCTTTGGAAAATACAGTTCATTAATGGAGTTGGGTTCGCTGGTTTTCCACTTTTCAGCAATTTCTTTCACTACCTCCAAACTATTGATAGCAACAGTTTGTTCCGCAATAACTCTTCTCCCAAATTTCCCTGTACAGCGGAATATAAAAGTATTTGCATCCAGGTCAAGAAGACTCAGTTGCGAATACACCGGACAAATGCCAAGCACATCAAACTGCTCAAAAAGTACGGAGAGTACATGACTCAATTCATCGGAGTGATGCATGGCCATTGCACTTGCTCTAACTCTTTCCAGCGATGCTTCAATTTTTGCTTCTCTTGCCTGTGCTTCTGCTTTTTGCAGATCGAGAAAACGGGTATAGGTGCCGTCGAACACTCCGGCAAACCGTTCTAACAACCGATGTGATTCCTCAGACAGGGGAGTATT
>JBKJSJ010000222.1:0-4530 GCA_046595965.1 Ferruginibacter sp. | reverse complement strand
CAATCATTACCAGGCCAATAAAGATATGCTTACCAATTACTACAATAATTTTCCGGGCAGCGACCTGCTTACCGGAAAATCGCTGGTAATTGGTGGATCGCACCAGATAAATAAACTCAATGATGAAATACAGTATGGCGACCTTAGTGCTGTGCTGATGCAGAACACACCCTTTTGGGGTCAGTGGCTGCGCACGCCTGAGCTTAGCATTGCCCTGCTGGATGAATGGGAAAACAAAATAGAAAAACTGGCTCAATCTACCGCCAACGAAAATGTAACATCGCTGGCCGGCGTACCCACCTGGACGCTGCTCTTGCTTAAACGTATTCTGCAAATAAAAAATAAACAAACTATTAAAGAGGTTTGGCCAAACCTGGAACTCTATGTAAATGGCGGCGTTTCGTTTGTGCCTTACCGGGAGCAGTTTGAAAAAATTATTGGTGCCCCCATTAATTACCTGGAAGTGTACAATGCCAGTGAAGGATTTTTTGCAGCACAGGAAAAACCAGATGATGATGGCATGACCCTCTTTACCGAACATGGTATTTTTTATGAATTTATGCCGGTGGAAGAATATGGTAAATCCTCAGCAAAAACCGTTGGGCTTAGTGAAGTAATGTTAGGTAAAAATTATGCATTAGTAATAAGCACAACCGGTGGGCTCTGGCGGTACCTGGTGGGCGATACCATTCGTTTTACTTCTTTAAATCCTTACCGTATTATTGTATCGGGCCGCCTCAAACATTATATGAATGCCTTTGGCGAAGAAGTAATTGTAGATAACAGCGATAAAGCAATTGCAATAGCCTCTAAAAAAACCAATGCAATTGTAAGTGATTATACTGCAGCACCTGTTTATTTTTCTGCCAACAGTAATGGGGCGCATGAGTGGCTGATAGAATTTGAAAAAGAACCCGCCAGCCTGGAGCAGTTTACAAAACTGCTGGATGCCGAATTAAAAAATACTAACAGCGATTACGAAGCTAAGCGGCATAAAGACATAGCACTGCGTATGCCCTTGGTAAGAATTTTACCCATTGGCACTTTTACCCGCTGGTTGCGCAGCAAAGGCAAGCTGGGCGGGCAGCACAAGGTACCCCGGCTGAGTAACGAAAGAAAATTTATTGAAGAGATACTTGCAATCATGTAATAATAAATTAAAAAAATGTTGTGCGCTCTTCATCATTATTTTTAAGCAAATAAAAAGGGTATAAATAATATCTAAAAATGGCTTGGCAAAAACACCGGTTTATTTTAAAATACATTCCTGATCGATTTACTTTTGTTGATACTCTAAAAAAAAATAATGAAATTATTAGAAGGAAAAACAGCCATTGTTACCGGCGCAGCCCGTGGCATAGGAGAAGCCATTGCTATAAAATTTGCAGAGCAGGGTGCTAATGTTGCCTTTACTTATGTGAGCGACAGCAGTGCAGAAAAAGCAACAGCACTGCAGGAAAAATTAATATCACTGGGTGTAAAAGCAAAAGCTTACAAAAGTAATGCAGGCGATTTTGCGGCCTGCGAAATATTTGTAAATGATGTACTGAAAGAAATGGGTGCGGTAGATATTTGTGTAAATAATGCAGGAATATCAAAAGATAATTTACTGCTGCGCATGACTCCTGACCAATGGGATGATGTGATGCAGATAAACCTGAAAAGTGTTTTTAATATGACCAAACAGGTAATACGCCCCATGATGAAGGCAAAGAATGGCAGCATCATTAATATGAGTAGCATCATTGGCGAAATGGGCAATGCGGGCCAAAGCAGTTATGCAGCCAGCAAAGCAGGTATTATTGGCTTTACAAAATCGGTGGCCAAAGAACTGGGCAGCAGAAATATCCGTTGCAATGCCATTGCACCGGGTTTTGTAGAAACCGATATGACCAGTTACCTTAAAGAAGGGGAGGCGGGTGATAAATATAAATCGGGTATTCCACTGGGCCGTTTTGCAAGGGGAGAAGATATTGCCAACACAGCTTTGTTTCTGGCTTCGGATATGGGCAGTTATATTACCGGGCAAACCATCAGCGTTTGTGGAGGATTAAATATTTAAACAACAGTTTAATATTTTTTCTTCCAGCTTTGCAGCTAATTTTTTTCCTGTAGTTTGGCTGATGCTGTGCCGGTTTTTTTTCCAAAAACTTTCATTTGTATTACATCTACCAAAAAGGCAAAAGCCATGGCAAAATAAATATAGCCTTTGGGTACGTGTACATCAAACCCTTCTATAAATAATGTAAAGCCAATTAACAATAAAAAACTAAGTGCTAAAATTTTAAATGCCGGGTGCTTATTTACAAAATTACTGATGGGGGCGGCTGCTATCAGCATAATTAAAACTGAAACTACCACTGCAACATACATTACCCAAACTTCTTTTACCAACCCCACAGCAGTAATTATAGAATCTATAGAAAAAACAATATCCAATATCAGTATTTGGCCTATTACCCCTTTTAAAGTGGCCGGTTTCTTTTTTACTTTTTCTTCTTCATCTTGTCCCTCAATTTTACTGTACATTTCTTTGGCACTTTTATAAATAAGAAAAAGGCCGCCGCAAATCAGTATTAAATCTTTTCCGCTGATACCATTATTTAAAAGGATAAATAAATTAGCTTCCAGTTTCATGATAACTGAAATGAGTGTAAGCAGCCCCAACCTCAAAATCATAGCGAGAATTATTCCCCACCTTCGTGCTTTTTTTTGCTGCTCTTCGGGCAGTTTGCCGGCAAGTATAGAAATGAAAATGATATTATCCAGCCCCAATACTACTTCAAGGGCTATTAAGGTAAGTAAAGAAACTATAATTTCGTATGTCATATCGGTTTTTGGTCTCCCAAATTGTGTGCCTGTTTATTTAATTATTTTAAGATGACCTGAACGCCACCGGGTGATATAATTTTTTATGCGGCCCTAAAAATATACGCAGCAAAATACGGAAGGCCGAAAGCTCAATAAATACAAAACACAGCGCCATCAAAATAATCAATACCATTTGATTGCTCTGCACATAAGTAAACAACACATCAATACCAATAAATGCTGCCGTTAACGGAAAACCCAGTATACCCATGGCCGCTACTAAAAACAAAAAGCCGGTGGTGTTTTCTTCGTACACATACCCATGAAATTTATTGAGTGAAATATCATTATCAATCTTTTTTATTTTATGCAAACAATAATAGCCTAACACAAAAGCCAGCAATATGCCACTTACGTAAAAAATAATTTCAATCAAACTGATATGGGTGGCATTAACCAATACTGCTGCTATTATAAAAAAATGTGCCGTTAATAAATAGACCCATGCTTTTAAAGCAGATTGCCGGTAGGTAAAAGCAAAAAGTATTACCGCCAATGCCACACTCATTACTATTACTGGAAACGCACCATTTAAAGAGGGAAGCATATGCTGGTTGGTATACCCCACAATTAAAAGTGCCAGTGCTGTTACAATAAGAATACCGCTGATAATATTGGATTGTAAAAACAAAAATTGTTTTCCCAGCCATTTAAAAGGGCTCCACACGTAGGTAAACATTATGGTATCTAAATTCCACTCTTTAATGCTAAGCATATAAAAAGAGGCTTTAAGTTTTGATATTGTTTTTTGCGTGGGCAAAACATAATGAAAAATTTGATGGTGTACCAGATAGTTTAATACCGATGGAGAAACCAGTAACTGGTACGTTCTTAAAAAAGCATTACCGGCAAAATGCAGCAATACCAACCAGTGAAAACCTAGTGCAACTTCAATAAACATCAACCCAATTTGTGCGGCAGATGAATAAGCAATTTGTGTTTTAACTGTGGGCTGCACCCTTGCAATCATGGTGCCCATTATGGCAGTTAACGCTCCAATAACAATGATGGTAATTTTTGCCCACCACATATCCTGCCAAAAAGGATGCGTACGCAGCAATAAAAAAACCCCAATATGTACACTTAACGAACCATAAAAAATAGCGGATGAGGCAGTGGGACCTTCCATTGCCCGTGGCAACCAGCTAGTAAAAGGAAACTGTGCTGATTTTATAACGGCAGGCAAAATAATCATACAAACAATAAATACAGCCATACCTGTTTGCCCTGTTGTAATAGCCATATCTTTTGCTTCGCCCAATTGAGCAAAAGTTATATTTTGGTGTGTAAGATGGTGCATCATCCACATGGCAAGCATAAGAGCCACATCGCTGATGCGGTAATTGGATACTGCTTTAAAAGCATTTTTTACCGGTAAATACCGGTTACGGTAAAATGCTATTAATATAAATGAGCAAATACCTTTTATTTCCCATCCAATAAAAAGTGTTTCAAAATTACCTGCCAGTATTATAAAATTATAAGCTGTTGCAAATAAAAGTATGGTGTTAAAAAACCGTTTAAAGCCCTGATCACGGTGCATGTAATATTTACTAAAAGTTGCAACCAGAAAAAATAATAAAGCACCCACAATACTAAACACTGCTGTTACCTCATCGTAATACAAATGAATGGCAAAAACAAAATGTTCTGTTTGAT
>JBKJSJ010000088.1:0-3757 GCA_046595965.1 Ferruginibacter sp. | reverse complement strand
TTAGGAAACGAAGGTTTTTTTACAGAAGAAACCGGCTACGATCCCCGCAGCCCCTACTCTGCCAGTAAAGCTTCTTCCGATCATTTTGTGAGGGCTTATTACCACACTTACAAAATGCCGGTAAAAATTTCTAACTGTTCCAATAATTACGGCCCCTTTCACTTTCCCGAAAAATTAATACCGCTTTGTATCAATAATATTTTTAACAACAAACCACTTCCCATTTATGGCAAAGGCGAAAATGTGCGGGACTGGCTCTTTGTAGAAGATCATGTAAGTGCCATTGATACCATTTTTCACCAGGGTAAAATTGGTGAAACCTATAATATTGGCGGCCACAATGAGTGGACAAACATTGCACTCGTAAAAGAACTTTGCCGCCAAATGGATGACAAACTAAAAAGAGAAAAAGGCACCTCTGAAAAACTGATTACTTATGTAACCGACCGTGCCGGTCACGACTTACGTTATGCAATAGACGCTACAAAACTAAAAGAGGAACTGGGCTGGCTACCTTCCCTGCAATTTGAAGAGGGCATTTCTAAAACAATTGACTGGTACCTGGCAAACACAGCATGGCTGAATGATGTAACAAGCGGGGCGTACAGGGAGTATTATGATAAGCAGTATGAGAAAGAGGTTTAGGGTATTTTTTTTTATTTGCAATCAGCATTACTTATTTAGTATAATTATTATGAAAATTTACTCCTTTGAAAAATTGGAATGTTGGCAACAGGCAAGACAGTTAGCTGGTTGGACTTTTCAAATAACTAAAAATTTTCCGGCAGAAGAAAAATTCGGAATAATAAGTCAAATGAGGCGGGCATCTATTTCCATTGCATCAAATATTGCTGAAGGAACATCCCGTAAAACTGCAAAAGACCAGGCTCATTTCAGTACTATAGCCTACAGCAGCACTATAGAGTTGTTGAATGATTTAATTATAACACATGATCTTAATTTTTTAAATATAGAAATGGATGAACAGGGAAGAGCGATGGTAGAGAAACAAACTCTTTTAATTTCGGGCTTAAGAAAGTCGCAACAAAAAAGAGGTTTTCTATCATTCCTAAACTACCTAAACATCTAAACCCCTAAACTGTCTAAACAAATGAAAGGAATAATATTAGCCGGTGGCTCCGGCACCAGGCTTTATCCCATCACCATGGGCATCAGCAAACAGTTAATGCCTATTTACGATAAGCCCATGATTTATTATCCACTCAGCACCTTAATGCTGGCAGGCATCAGGGAAATACTCATTATAACCACACCCGAAGACCAGGCCCAGTTTCAGCGGTTGCTGGGCGATGGTGCTCAGTGGGGCTGTTCTTTATCGTATGCCAAACAGGAAGTACCCAATGGCCTGGCACAGGCATTTGTAATTGGCAGGCAGTTTATTGGCAGCGATAGTGTAGCACTGATTTTGGGCGATAATATATTTTATGGCAGCGGTTTTAGTAAATTACTGATGGCTTCGGCCAATCCTGATGGTGCTGTAATTTTTGCCTACTCTGTCAGCGATCCCGAAAGATATGGTGTGGTAGAGTTTGACGGGCATTTTAATGCGCTGAGCCTGGAAGAAAAACCCATCAACCCTAAAAGTAATTATGCCGTGCCCGGATTATATTTTTACGATAACAGTGTAGTGCAGATAGCAAAAGACCTGCAACCTGGTGCCAGGGGCGAATATGAAATTACTGACGTAAATAAAATATACCTTCAAAATAAAAAGTTGAAAGTGGGCGTTTTAGACCGTGGATTTGCATGGTTAGATACCGGTACTTTCGATTCGCTGAATGATGCAAGCGAGTATGTAAGGGTAATAGAAAAACGACAGGGACTAAAAATAGGTTGCCCCGAAGAAATAGCTTACCGCAGGGGGTTTATCAACAAAGAGCAATTGATATTATTGGCCGAAGAATTAAAGAAAAGTGGCTACGGTGAGTATTTAAAAAGATTGGTTAGCTAAAATTATTATTACCCGTTGATATATATTTTAAATAAATTCCTTTTAAGACCGGGTGCATTTTCCTAAAATTTATAATTCATATTATAGCCGCCTGCCATGCTGATAATTTTTTACATAATATTATGCTGGCTTATTATGCAGTACATTCATTCTTTTGTACTGGGTTGCATACGCAACATTGCTTAATAAGAACGTGATTAATAAAAGGATATTGATGAGTTTTAAAAAAAGTAGCAGCTATAATTAATAATTACATGCCTTGAACTTAATAAAAACAAGTTTTTATACTGCTTTGTCCACTGCTGTTACTTTTATCAGCGGCTTTGTTGTTACCAAAGTGGTGGCAGTAAAAATTGGTCCGGCAGGCATGGCTTATGTAGGACAGTTTCAAAATACCACTGCCATTTTTGCCATGTTGGGTATAGCGGCTATTACTTCGGGCGTTATTAAATACCTGGCAGAATACCGGGATGAAAAAGAAAAACAGCAACAGGTAATTACAACTGCCATCAGCATTATATTGTGTGCCTCTTTATTAATTTCTTTAGTGGTACTAATTTTTAGTACCCGCCTTTCGCAATCTGTTTTTCACACACCTGGTTTTGGAATTGTATTTATTTTGTATGGAATTTTTCTTACGCTTATTTGTTTAAATGCTTTTTGCGTGGCTGTTTTAAACGGGCTGAAGGAAATAAAAAAACTTACCATTATAAATATGAGTGCCTCTCTTATTGGCCTGACCTTTACGGTTATTTTTGCCAGCACCTGGGGATTAAAGGGAGTACTGATGGCTTCTACCTTTGCAGCATTGGCAGTATTTGTTGTAAACCTGGTTGTATTAAAAAAAATAAAAAACTTTCATTTTCGTCCCCGTTTTACCAACTGGAATAAGCAACTGCTGTTTATGTTGTTTGCATTTAGTTTAATGAATGTAGTGAGCGGATTTCTTGGGCCGTTCTCACAACTTTTTATAAGAGATTATATCATAAAAAATATTTCTGATAAAGATGCCGGTTATTGGCAGGCAGTTACCCGTATATCCGATTACTATCTTGGTTTTATTACCACTGTATTAAGTGTATATTACCTGCCAAGGTTATCAGAATTAAAAACAAAGGAGGAACTAAACCGGGAAATTTTAAACGGTTATAAATTAATTTTGCCTGCTGCTGCCGCACTGGCGCTTATCATCTGGTTTAGCAAAGGATTAATTGTACACCTATTATTTACGCCCGATTTTTTGCCCATGCTGCCCTTATTTAAATACCAGTTGCTGGGAGATTTTTTAAAAATAGGAAGCTGGCTGCTGGCATTTTTAATGCTGTCTAAAGCAATGACAAAAATTTATATCATTACCGAAATTGCATTTGTATGTTCTTATATGGCATTAAGTTATTGGCTGATGAGTATATACGGCAGCATTGGTGCTACTTATTCATTTGCAATTAACTATGGTATTTATTGGATAGTAATGTGGTTTTTAATGAAAAAACATTTCAGGTAATAAAAATAATCCCTGCTTCGATAACATTAATTTGCGGGGCATATTTTATTAAAAACAGGCTAAATAAATATTATCTAAGCTGCAGTTTTATAAATAGGAATGCAGGAGAAAAAATTTGAAAATAGAAGAATGAAACCAGCAACTATTTTATATGTTATTGATAACCTTGCAAGGGGTGGTGCAGAAACTTTATTGATGGGCATATTGCCGGAACTCAATAAAAGATATAACATCATACTAGTTACGCTTAGTGACGAATATGAATTTGAATCCCGGGAACT